>NZ_JAMXRY010000043.1:0-44633 GCF_024124525.1 Halomonas sp. OfavH-34-E
CGCCCGCTGGTGGCGGCGGTCGCCCTGGCGCTGCTGGGCGCCGCTGGCTCGGCCCAGGCGACAACCTGGAAGATGGCGCTGGGCGACGCCGCCGGTGGCACCCAGCACGAGATGGGACAGACCTTCGCCAAGCTGATCGAGGAAAAGTCCGGCGGCGACGTCAGCGTGGACCTGTTTCCCAACGGCCAGCTGGGCAGTGAGCAGGATACCGTCAACAACGCCAGCATGGGCCTGCTCGACCTGTCGGTACTGGCGATCAACAACATCACGCCGTTCTCGCCGACGGTCGGGGTGATGACGCTGCCCTACGTGATCCAGAGTCCCGAGGACGCCCGCACCCTGACCCAGGGCGAGATCGGCCAGGAGATGGTCGACAACACCATTCGTGACGCCGGCGTGCGGATACTGGGCTGGGCCTACTCCGGCTGTCGCCGTCTGACCAACTCGGCGAGGCCGGTGGCGAGCCCCGAGGATCTGGATGGCCTGGTCATCCGGGTGCCCAAGAACGAGATCATGATCTCCGCCTACCAGTCCTGGGGCGTCAATCCCAACCCGCTGGCCTGGTCGGAGACCTTTACCGCCCTGCAGCAGGGCGTCGTCGACGGCCAGGACAACCCCTACATCACCATCGACGCGATGAAGTTCTACGAGGTCCAGGATCACGTCACCGACAGCTGTTATGTGTTCTCCATGGAGCCGTTGATCATGGGTGAAGGCATGTTCCAGAGTCTGTCCGAGCAGCAGCAGCAGTGGGTGCTGGAGGCCGCTCAGGAGGCCACCGACCACAGCTACGAGTATCTGCTGGCCCAGGAAGACGCGATCAAGACCCGGCTGGTGGAAGAGCACGGCATGGAGATCACCGAGCCCGCCGATGGCGAGCAGGCGTGGATCGAACAGGCCACCGCCATCTGGCCCGACTTCTACGACAGCATCGGCGGCAAGGCCAAGCTCGACGAGGCGCTCGCCGCGCTGGGACGTGAGCCAGCCCCCTGATCTGTCACGACGTCGCTATCGTCTTGAATCCTCCCGGCGCCTGACTCCAGGCGCCATGAATCATGGCACCGCCGGACGTCTGCCATTGGACGCCAGGTGGTGCCTGCTCAGAGGTCGTCGTGATGAATCGTCTATGGAAGCTCGTGGACAACCTCGAGAACTGGCTGTGCCAGCTGTTGCTGGTGACCTTTGTGGCGCTGCTGTTTGCCCAGATCATGCTGCGCAACCTGTTCAGCTATTCGCTGCCCTGGGCCGATGAGCTGGCTACCTACGCCTTCGTCTGGTTCGCCTACCTGGGGGCGGTCTACGCCGCCAAGAAGTCGGCCCACAACCGTGTCACCTTCCAGTTCCGTTTCTTCCCGCGCTGGGTGGAGCTGGCCTGCGGTGCGCTGACCGACCTGATCTGGATCGCCTTCAACCTGGTCTTCATCTGGCTCAGTTACGACTTCGTGTTCAACAAGATGAATACCTTCTGGAAGTCCCAGACCCTGGGCATCCCGATGAAGGTGTTCTACCTGATCCTGCCGCTGGCCTTTGTGCTGATGACCCTGCGCATCCTGCAGAACAACTACCTGCGCTTCGTCAAGCATCGCGAGCCCGTCGATCCCGAGGCCGAGGCCATCGCCGAGGCCAAGTCCTCGACGCTGTCGTCATCCAACGAGAAGGGAGACTGATCCATGGAGACGACCATCATCTACGTGCTGTTCGGGGTTTTCTTTCTGCTGCTGGTGCTGGGCGCGCCGATCACGGTGTCGCTGGGGGTGGCCGCGCTTGCCACCTATCTGTCGCTGGGGGAGAACCCCATGGCCTTCGTGCAGATCGCCTTCACCTCGGTGGGGTCCTTTCCGCTGATGGCGCTGCCGGCCTTTATCCTCGCCGGGGCCTTGATGGAAGCCGCCGGCATTTCGCGACGCCTGGTGGATATCGCCGAGGCCTTCGCCGGGCCGGTGACCGGCGGTCTCGCCGCCGCCACGGTGTTCGCCTGCATGTTCTTCGGCGCGATTTCAGGCTCAGGGCCCGCCACCACCGCGGCGGTGGGCATGCTGATGATCCCGGCCATGGCCAACCGCGGCTATGATCGCGGCTATGGCTCTGCCATCACGGCGTCCTCCGGTGGCCTCGGCGTGGTGATACCGCCGTCCATTCCCATGGTCATCTTTGGTATCTCGGGGATGGGGCTGCAGCCACCGGCGCAGGCCGTGGCCGCTCACGGCGCCTTCCAGACGCTGTCGATTCCGAAGCTGTTCATCGCCGGCATCCTGCCCGGCATGGTGATCGCTGGCTGCCTGTTGACCGTCAACTACATCATCTCGCGCCGGCGCGGCTACAGCGGGCTGAGCGACAGCTGGTCCTGGGACACCATCGCCAGGAGTCTGAAGCGTGGCGTGTGGTCGATCCTGGCGCCGCTGATCATCCTCGGCGGTATCTACAGCGGTCTGTTCACGCCCACCGAGTCGGCCATCGTGGCCATCGCCTACACCCTGATCGTCGGCATCTTCCTGCACCGCGAGCTCAAGTGGAAGCCTACGCTCAAGACTCTGGAGACCACCACCTGGATCACCGGACGGGTGCTATTGATCCTGTTCACCGCCACGGTATTCGGCCGCTTGCTGGTCGAACAGCGGGTGCCGGCGGTGATCGCCGAGGGCATGCTGGGACTGACCGATAACCTGTACTTGATCTGGGCCATGGTTATCGCATTTCTGCTTTTTGTCGGCATGTTCATGGAAACCCTGGCGGCTATCATGATCCTGACGCCGGTATTGCTGCCGATCATGTACATGCTGGGCATGGACCCGGTGCACGTCGGTATCGTCGTCGTCTGTGCCCTGGCCATCGGCTTCCAGACGCCGCCCCTGGGGGAGAACCTGTTCGTGGCCTCGGGCATTGGCGGCGCCTCCATCGAGGAGATATCGATCAAGGCGCTGCCGTTTGCCGCAAGCTCGGTGTTCGCGCTGTTCGTGATCGCCTACTTCCCGGAAATATCGCTGTGGCTACCCCGTATGCTGGGGTATTGATTGCGCACCGTCAGCGCACCGCAAAAAAGGCCGGGTGTCTTCGCATGTCGCGGCGACCCGGCCTCTCGCCAAGGAGTCACGCCATGCCTGTTTCGATCTCGCGTCTTCTCTGTTGCCTGGGGCTGAAGGACGATTGCCGCCAGGTGCTTGCCCACACCCTGACGCTGGCCAAGGCCACCGGGGCCGAGGTTCACGTGCTGCATGCGGTCAAGTCGTTGTCCGATGACGTCATGCATACCCTCAAGGCCAACATCGGTGAACGCGCCACCCTGGATGGCTTGATGGAGCAGCGCCTGCGTCTGGCGCGAGAGCGTCTGGACGAATTTGTCGAGGCCTTCTGGCAAGAGCACGAAGCGAACCTGCCTGGGCGCGAGGTGGTGGCCGCCAAGTCGGTGCTGGAGGGTTACCCGGCATCGGAGATTACCCGCTACGCCGTGCGCCATGACTGCGACATGATCATCATGGCCACCAACAAGCGCGGCTTCGCCTCGTCCTATGCAGGCCGGGTGACCAAGGGCGTGATCAAGCGTGCCAGTGTGCCGGTGGTGGTGGTGCCACCGATGTAGCCACGAAGAACGTCAGTCTGGCTGGCCGAGCGTGTCCTGACCCGATCGGTCAGTCAGCGTACCTTGGCAATGCGTTCATGCGTTCATGCGTTCGTATGCTCAGTGGTCGAAGGTATCCTGCAGCTGCCCGGCGATACGCCGCATCAAGGGCGCCCACTCCATCAGCGAGTCGATGCTGTGGCGCAGCCGGGGCGCGTGGATCGCCAGCGTCGCCTGGATGCGCCCGGTCTGGTCGTACACCGGCACGGCGATGGCCACCATGCCCTGGATGAACTCCTCGTTGTCGGTGCTCAGCTCCTTTTCGGCGATGTCCGCCAGGCGTCGCTCCAGCTCGTCTGCTTCGGTGGCGGTGTAGGGGGTATAGGCCTCCAGCGGCAGGTGCTTGAGCAGCTGGCGGCGCTGGGCCGGCCCCATCAGCGCCAGAAACATCTTGCCGCTGGCGGTGCAGTGCAGCGGAAGACGTGAGCCCGGCGGCAGCTGTATGCGTACCGGCCAGTTGGTCTCCACCCGTTCGTAGTAGAGCACCTCGTGACCTTCGAGCAGGGTCAGGTTGCAGGTTTCGTTGACCTCTTCGGCCAGGCGCTTGAGCAGCATACGGCGCGGCGCCTTGAGGCTCTCGTTGGCGAGCACGCCCATGGCCATGCGGTGCAGTCGTTCGCCGGGAAGCAGATGCCGTCCTTCCACGTCGCGCACGATCAGATCCTGCTCTTCGAGCTGCTTGAGCAGGCGATGCAGGGTGGGCTTGGGAATGTCGAGCTGACGCTCCAGGTCCGAGGCGCTGACGCCGTGGATCGAGGTGGCGATGGTTTCCAGCAGTACCAGGCCTCGTTGCAGCGTCGAATTGGTCGTGGTCCGAGTGCTTGCTGTAGACATACGCGATCCTTGACGACGGAAAATGGTGGCAGGCACTCATGATAACGCGGCAAGCCCGGTGAGGCTTGCCGCGTGCTCCTGCTTGCCTGTCGGTGTTACAGGTTCACCAGCATCAGTGACAGCGCCGGCCACATCGAGATGGCGATCCAGCAACTGATCAGCGCAATGAAGTAGGGGATGACGAACTTCACCAGGCGCAGGTAGGGGATCCCGGTGATGCTCGAGGCCACGTAGAGGTTGAGGCCGAAGGGCGGGGTGACGAAGCCGATGGCGGCGCCGACCAGGAAGATCACCGCGAAGTGGATCGGGTCGACCCCGGCGTTCTGGGCGATGGGCGCCAGGATCGGTGCCAGGATGATGGTCACCGGCAGGCTCTCGAGGATCATCCCGGCCAGCAGGATCATCAGCATGCAGGCCCCCAGGATCACGTAGTAGTTGCCCAGACCACTGAGCAGGTCCTGCAGCGCCTGGCCCGCGCCCAGCACCGACAGCAGTTGCTGCATCACCACCGAGATCGCGATCAACGGCGCCAGCATGCCGGCGATCTGGCCCGAGCGCAGCATGATCGAGGGCAGCGCGGTGAAGCGAATCTCGCGGGTGATCAGTAGCCCCGCGATCAGGGTGAAGCCCACGGTGATGGCGGCGGCCTCGGTGGGCGAGAACTTGCCCGAATAGATGCCGTAGATCACCACCCCGATGGTAGCGAAGCCGAGATAGGCGCGCCTGGCGAAGCGCGCGCTTTCACCGGCCTTGAACGGAATCAGGGTGCCCCAGCCGTGACGTCGCGCCACCAGGTGACAGGCCGCCATCATGCCGAACACCATCATCGCCCCGGGGATCATGCCGGCGATGAACAGGTCGCTGATCGACAGGTTCATCATGAAGCCGTAGACGATAAAGATGATCGACGGCGGGATGATGATGCCGACCGTTCCGCCGGAGGCGGCGGTGGCGGCGGAAAAGCGCTCGTCGTAGCCGTTCTTGACCATCTCCGGCTGCATGATCGAGCCGATGGTGGCGGTGGTGCCGGCGTTGGACCCGGAGATCGCCGCGAACAGGCCGCAGGCGCCGAGGGTGGCCATGCCCATGCCGCCACGCAGCCAGCCCAGTACCGAATAGGCGAAGTCGGACAGTCGCTTGGCGATGCCGGCGGCGTTGATCAAGTCGCCGGTCAGGATGAACAGCGGCAGGGCCAGCAGGCCGAAGAAGCTCAGGCCCTGGAACAGGGTGACCCCAATATTGGCCAGGGTGAAGTCGATGATCAGGCTGGTGCCGACCACCCACAGGCCGATGACCAGGAAGATCGGTACCCCCAGCAGAAAGATGGTGGTGCAGCCCGCGGTGACCAGGCCGATAAGCATGCCGTCGGTCATGACGTCTCTCCTAGTCCATGATGGACGGTTGCAGGTTGAACGGCTCGCGGCGCCGGAAGCGTGCGATGTCGCTGGCCAGGTTCTGCAGCACCCGGAAGATGATCAGGGCCCAGGCCAGCGGCGTGGCCAGGTAGAACCACCACTGCATCACGTTGTCGGTGCCCGGCACGATGGCGAAGTTCATGTGCGCCAGTTCCACCTGGGCGATGGTGAAGTGGATGACCAGGGCGCCGAAGCCGATCCACAGCACGGCGTCGAGCACCTGGCAGGCGAACTGGCCGGCGTAGGGCAGGCGCATGCGAATCTCGTTGAGCGACAGGTGGGTACGCTGCTTGACGTTGAGCGAGGCGCCGAACCAGGTCAGCCACAGAAACAGCAGCACCGGAATGCTGGTGCTCCAGGGCGCCTGCAGGCTGAAGAAGAATCGGCGGATGACCTCGACGAAGATGATGCCCGCCATGCCGCTGTAGGAGATCAGGATGATCACCTTTTCCAGATTGGCGTCGAGCCACTTGAGTGGCGCCAGCCAGGCGGGGGTCGGCCGATCGGCGACGTCGTTCGACGTCGCCTGGGCCGCGGTGGCCTTGTGATCGGTCATTACGCCCTCCACCAGCGCTTCGGCGCCACGTTGACCGCCGCCATCTCACGCGGGATCTCCCGGGCGATGGTGTGGATTTCCTTGTAGATGTCGACGTCGCCGGCCCAGGCATTGAGCCGCTCGCGCCACTGCTCCCAGGGCTCTGGATTGAACTCCGGGGCGCATAGCTGCTCGGCCTGGGCGCGGATCTCGTCGGACAGCGGGGCCACCCGCACGTTGTTCTCGGCGAACACGGTGCCGGCGGCGGGGTGTTCGGTGGCGCCGACGATCTGGTAGCGGCCGGCCTCGTTCATGCCCTGGGTAAAGATCTGGGCGGCGTAGGCCGACTCCATCACTTGATCCTGCAGCTCGGCGTCCAGCGCCTCGAATTTCGACAGGTTCATGGCGGTGTGCTCGGTACCGGCGAAGAAGCGCAGGTCGACCGCCTGGGACACCACCGGCGCCATGCCAGCGTAGGCCACCGCGCTCATCCAGGTCTCGGCGCCGTCCAGCAGGCCCTGACGCAGGCCGTCCAGGGTCTCTTCCCAGGCCACCGGGACCGGGTTGAGGCCAAGCTGTTCCATGGCGATGCGGCCAAGCTGGGTGCCGGTGACGCGGTTCTTGGTGCCCTGCAGCACCTCGAGGCTGTCCACTAGCGGCTTGCCGGCCCAGCTCTGGCCCATCATCAGCCCGCGCAGGTCGCAGTGGGTGAACAGGAACTGCAGGTTGTGGCGCTGGCGCATCGGCTCGCGCAGCAGGGCCTCGCTGCGAGGGTCGTAGAAGAAGTGAAACATCGAGGCGACGCTCGGGAACATGTAGGCGAAGTCCAGCACGTTCAGGTAGGGCGCGCCGCCGGCGGAGTTCTGGGTCGAGGCCGAGAAGATGTCGACGATGCCCTGCTGGGCCTTGCTGACGCAATCGAGCTGGTTGCAGACCTCGTTGGAGCCCATGAACTCGACGCGGATGGCGCCGTTGGTGCGCTCCTCGACGTCACGGGCGAAGAACAGCTGCCCGGACTTCTGGATATCGAGATTGCGCTCGTTGAAGCCCGAGGCGCCAAAGCGCAGCTGGAACTTGGGTTCGGTCTGATAGCGGCGTTGCTGCTCGGCGTCGGCGGCTCGGGCCAGGCTCGAAGCGGTGAGGCCAGCGCCCAGACCACTGGCGGCCAGCAGCGTGGAGGTCATGCCGAAGCGACCCGAGATATTCAGGAAGTCGCGGCGCGACACGTCTGATGAGAAGAGGCGTGAACTCATGGAAGGCTCCCAGTCTTGTGTTTGGTGTAGGGATGCAGGGGAGTGCCGGGGCGTTCGCGCTTGGCGATCGTCGCCTGGCACCGGGCCCGATAAAGGGCCTTGACCACACCTTAGAAGTCTCTCGGGAATAGATCAATAAAAATGAGTTTTTTTGTCTCGATATTGATCTTTTGAGAAAACTGTCTAGCATAAATTGAGATAAAACGTCTCGATTGAGTGAGCGACATGACAACCACAACACCACCGCCAGAGGCTTTCGACTACATCATCGTGGGGGCGGGCTCCGCCGGCTGCGTGCTGGCCAACCGCCTGAGCGAGGACCCCGAGGTGTCGGTACTGCTGCTCGAGGCCGGCGGGTCCGACTGGAATCCGTGGATCCACGTGCCCGTGGGCTACTTCAAGACCATGCACAATCCGGCCACCGACTGGTGCTACCTCACCGATCCCGACGAGGGCATCGACGGTCGCCGGCTGCAGTGGCCCAGAGGCAAGGTGCTGGGAGGGTCAAGCTCGCTCAATGGGCTTCTGTACATTCGCGGTCAGCGCGAGGACTACGACGATTGGGCGCAGCTGGGCAACGACGGCTGGGACTACGACTCGGTGCTGCCCTACTTCAAGAAGTCGGAGTGCCAGGAGCGGGGCGCCGATGACTACCACGGCGCCGACGGGCCCTTGAAGGTCTCGGATCTGCGCCTGCGCCGCGAGATCGCCGAACGCTTCATCGAGGCGGCCAAGGCCTCGGGGATTCCCGAGAACCGCGACGTCAACGGGGCCAGGCAAGAAGGCGTGGGCTACTTCCAGCAGACCTCCTACAAGGGCTTTCGCTGCTCGACCGCCAAGGCGTTTCTGCGTCCGGCGCTCAAGCGCCCCAATCTCACCCTGGTCAAGCGAGCCCACTGTCAGCGGCTGCTGCTGGAGGGCAAGCGCGTGGTCGGGGTCGAGTACCGCCAGGGGCAGAGCACCCATCGGGCAAGCGCCAGGCTCGAGGTGCTGCTGTCCAGCGGCGCCATCGGCTCGCCGCAGATCCTGCAGTGCTCCGGCATCGGGGACCCCGACCACCTGGCCGAGGTCGGCGTCGACTGCCATCATGCACTACCAGGCGTCGGCGAGAATCTGCAGGACCATCTGCAGATCCGGCTGGTGTTCAAGACCTCCTGTCGCACCCTCAACGACGAGGTGCGTCATCCGCTGAGAAAGCTGGCGGTAGGCACCCAGTACGCCCTGACCCGCACCGGACCGCTGACCCTGGCGGCCAGTCAGGTGTGCATCTTCACCCAGTCGCGGGAGGGCCTGGATCGCCCGGATATCCAGTTCCATATGCAGCCGCTGTCGGCGGACAAGCCGGCCGAAGGGGTGCATCCGTTCTCGGCCTTCACCTCCTCGGTGTGCCAGTTGCGTCCGACCAGCCGGGGGCGTATTCGCATCACCAGCGCCGACCCCGCCGTCTATCCCTCGATCCAGCCCAACTATCTGAGCACCGAAGAAGACTGTCGCGTGGCGGTGGACGCCATCAAGGTGGCGCGACGCATCGCCGAGCAGGCACCGCTTGCCGAGGTGATCACCGATGAATACGTGCCGGGGCGGGAGTATCAGAGCGACGAGCAATTGCTCGAGGCCGCCCGGCGCTACAGTCAGACCATCTACCACCCGGCGGGCACCTGCAAGATGGGCCACGACGACCTGGCGGTGGTCGATGACCGACTGCGGGTGCACGGCCTCGAGGGACTGAGGGTGGTGGACGCTTCGATCATGCCGATCATCGTCTCGGGAAACACCAACGCCCCGACCATCATGATCGCCGAACGCGCGGCGGACATGATCAAGGCCGATCGCCGTGCCCAGGCGCGAGTCGCTTGACGTGCAGCGCTGGAATCTCGACAGCGGATCGATGCCATCGGGGCCTGGCCTTACTCGAGGCCGCGCTCTGGCCCTAACGTCGCGACAGCGGGCTGGGCCAGGATCAAATCAATAGCGCGTCATCGGCTGACCCGCTGAGCGCGACCCCCTGACATGCGAACAACGAATAAACGAGAGGACGCCCATGTCCCAGCCAACGACACACGCCAAGCCCGAGACGCCCGTGACCGG
Organism: Halomonas sp. OfavH-34-E; assembly: GCF_024124525.1. Lineage (NCBI taxonomy): Bacteria > Pseudomonadati > Pseudomonadota > Gammaproteobacteria > Oceanospirillales > Halomonadaceae > Halomonas > Halomonas sp. OfavH-34-E. The sequence goes on from NZ_JAMXRY010000043.1 coordinate 9,742, forward strand.
ATGGCGTCGCCATCTGGAGCCCGCCCGGGAGCGCATGCCGGGGGTGCTGATCTGCATCACCATTGCCCTGGCCACCACCTTTATCGCCGATCACTACGGTGGCCCGACCCTGCTCTACGCACTGCTGTTCGGCATGACCCTGCACTTTCTCAGCGAGCAGGGCCCTTGCCTGGTGGGGGTGGAGTTTGCCGCCCGCACCATCCTCAGGCTGGGTGTTGCCCTGCTGGGTGTACGCATCACCTTGGAGCAGGTAGCGGAACTCGGGATCGGCCCGGTGGTGACGGTGGTCGCCGGGGTGGTGCTGACCATTCTGGCGGGAAGCGTGCTGGCGCGACTGCTGGGATTGAAAAATGACCTGGGGCTGCTGACCGGCGGGTCGGTGGCGATCTGCGGCGCCTCGGCGGCACTGGCGCTGTCTGCGGCGATGCCGCGCAACGAGATCGCCGAGCGCAATACCATCCTGACCGTGGTTGGCGTGACGACGCTGTCCACCGCCGCCATGGTGCTCTACCCGCTGCTGGTCGGCGCGCTGGAACTGACCGACACCCAGGCCGGCATCTTTCTTGGTGGCACCATCCATGACGTCGCCCAGGTGGTCGGTGCCGGCTATATGATCTCCGACGAGACCGGCGATATCTCAACCTTCGTCAAGCTGTTGCGGGTCGCCATGCTGGTGCCGGCGGTGATGGTGTTCATGCTGCTGTTTCGCCGCGCCCGTGGCGGTGAAGGTGGCAAGGTGCCGATGTTCCCGAGCTTCCTGGTGGCCTTCGTGGTGCTGGTGCTGATCAACAGCCTTGGCGTGATCCCCCAGGTGATGGTCGAGGGCATGACCGACCTGTCGCGCTGGTGCCTGGTCACCGCCATCGCCGCACTCGGTATCAAGACCTCCTTCCAGAAGCTCGCCGTGGTTGGCTGGAAGCCCGTCATCCTGATGGTCGCCGAGACCGTCTTCCTGCTTGGGCTGGTGCTGGTGTGCCTGTATACCGGCATCGCCGAGTGGTAGCGAGCGGTCCCGGGCGAGTTAGAAAGCAACGCAAAGCCCACACAAACACCGAGGCCCCGGTTCTCCGGGGCCTCGGCGTTTCTCACGGTCTGTGGCGCTGTTCTGGTCGTTACTGACCGGCCTGGATCGCGGTCAGCGCAATCGTATAGACGATGTCCTCGACCAGGGCGCCCCGGGACAGGTCGTTGACCGGCTTGTTGAGGCCCTGAAGCATGGGGCCGATGCTGACTACCCGAGCGCTGCGCTGGACCGCCTTGTAGGTGGTGTTGCCGGTATTCAGATCCGGGAACACGAACACCGTGGCGCGGCCGGCCACCGGTGACTCCGGTGCCTTCTGCCGGGCCACGCTGGCGATGGCCGCAGCGTCATACTGCAGCGGGCCATCGATGGCCAGGTGCGGGGCCCGTTCCCTGGCGATGCGGGTGGCCTCGCGGACCTTGTCGACGTCGGCGCCGCTGCCGGACTCGCCGGTGGAGTAGCTGATCATGGCGACCCGCGGCTCGATGCCGAAGGCCTCGGCGCTGGTGGCGCTCTGCAGGGCGATCTCGGCCAGCGCCTCGGCGTCGGGGTCGGGGTTGACCGCGCAGTCACCGTAGACCACCACCTGGTCGGGCAGCAGCATGAAGAACACCGACGACACCTGGCCGTAGCCGGGGGCGGTCTTGATCAGCTGAAAGGCCGGGCGCACGGTGTTGGCGGTGGTATGCACGGCGCCGGAGACCAGGCCATCGACCTCGCCTTCGGCGAGCATCATGGTACCCAGCACCACGCTGTCATGAAGCTGGGCCTCGGCGGTCAGCGGGGTCAGCTTGCCACGCCGGCGCTCGACCATGGGGGCGACAAAGCGACCACGCTCGGCGTCCGGGTCGAGGATCTGCAGATCGTCGGGCAGCTCCAGACCTCGCGCCTTGGCCACCTCCAGGATGGCGCGACGCTTGCCCAGCAGCACGCAGTTGGCGATACCGCGACGCTGGCACAGGATGGCCGCTTCCAGGGTGCGCGGCTCGTCGCCTTCGGGCAGCACGATACGCCGACGCTTGTGCTGGGCCATGCTGACCAGTTGATGGCGGAAGGCTGCCGGTGACAGGCGGCGCTGGGCGTCGTCGTGAATTAGTGCCAGCAGCCAGTCACGATCCAGGTGATCGGCGACGAAGGCGCAGATGGCCTCGGCGCGCTCGTGATCATCGACCGGAATGCTGCCGGACATCTCGGTGAGCCGGGCCACGGTGGCGTAGCTGTCGGTGTCCACCGAGAGGACCGGTAGCCCCGAGGCCAGCGCCGGGCGACAGACGTCGATCAGCTGCTGGCTGGGTGACTCGCCGTGGGTCAGCAAGAGACCTGCCAGGGGCACGCCGTTCATGGTGGCCAGCGCCGCCGCCAGCAGGGTGTCGTCGCGGTCCCCGGGGGACACGATCAGCTCGCCGGGACGCAGGGCGTAGAGCAGGTGCTCGGCGCTGCGGGCCCCCAGCGTCGAGTGAGCGACGCGGCGGCGATCGGCTTCGCCGTGGTGCAGGATCCTGGCATCGAGGGCGCGGGCCACGTCTACCACTCGCGGTGCGGTCAGGGAGGCCCGGTAGGGCACCGCCGCGACCACCGGCAGGGTCAGATCGGCGCCGCTGGCGAGCTGCTGCTGCCAGTGCTGGCGATGGGCGCGGGCCTCGACCTCGCTGACCGAGGCCAGGGTCTGGTCGATGGCAGAGCCGTCGCCGTCCCCCGGCAGTCGCATCAGCATGGCACCCAGAGTACGGACCGAACCCACCGCGTCGATGCTCTGGCGATGGAACTGCAACTGCTTGGCCAGCTCCTGGGGATCGGCGATCTGGCCATCGGCGACCAGTACCACCTGGGCGTCGAGGGCACTGGCCAGGCGCACGTTGAGGTCGAAGGCGTAGGCGTTTCGCGGCAGTGGGCGAACGCCCTCCACCACGATCAGCGCCGGTGCCTTGCCGGTGGCAGGGCGGGCGACGCGGGCGTGGCGCTCCACGGCGAGTTCCAGCAGACCATCGCGATCGTCGCGGCCGAGATACTGCTCCAGTGTCTGGCGCGAGATCGGACGCGGCGAACCTATGCCCAGGGTACTGGCCACCAGCGAGCGGGCGCGTTCGTCGTTGTCACTTGCCTGCTCGCCACCTTCGGACTGGCTGAAGGGCTGCAGAAAACCCGCGTCCAGCCCCAGCGTATCCAGCGCACGAAGCAGGCCGAGGCCGGCGGAGGTGAGGGCGACGCCGTCGTCGATGGGGATCAGCAGCAGCGTGCGGGACTGGGTGCTCACAGAACCTCCTCGAGCTTTGGCGTGGACGTCAGGCTCACGATCAATTCCCGGGTCTGGCTGGCGATATAGCCTTCCTCGTCGGTGGGGATGACGCGGATCTCCGGCGCCGAGCTGGCGCCTCGGTCGTGGATCTGGCCTTCCTCGCCACGCCCGAGGCTCTCGTTGGCGTCAGCGTCCAGGCGCACACCGAGGGCCTCCAGGTGGCCCAGCGTCCGGGCGCGCACCAGGGCAGAGTTTTCGCCGATGCCGCCGGTGAAGGCGATGCCGTCGATCCGGGGCAGGGCACAGGCCAGGCCCGCCAGGGACTTGGCCAGGCGGTAGCAGAAGACTTCGATGGCCAGGCTCGCGCCGGCGTGACCTTCACTGGCGGCCTGTTCGAGCTCACGCATGTCGTTGGTCAGCTCGGACAGCCCCAGCAGTCCGCTCTTCTGGTTGAGCAACTGATCGACGCCCTCCAGCGACATGCCCAGCTGCCGCGCCAGGTGCAGGTGCAGGCCGGGGTCGACGTCACCGCTGCGGGTGCCCATCACCAGGCCTTCCAGCGGGGTCATGCCCATGCTGGTGTCCAGGCTTCTGCCGGCCCACACCCCGGTGGCGGAGCAGCCATTGCCCAGGTGGGCAATCAGCCAGCCGCCTTCACCACGGGCGCTGACTTCTGCCAGGCGGCCGGTCACGTAGGCATGGCTCGAGCCGTGGAAGCCGTAGCGACGGATGCCGTGTCGGCTGTAGAGCTCTTCGGGGATGGCGTAGCGGTAGGCGTGGGGCGGCAGGGTCTGGTGGAAGGCGGTATCGAACACCGCCACCTGAGGCAGATCCTCGAACAGCCGGCGCGTGGCGACGATACCGTCGAGGTTGGCCGGATTGTGCAAGGGAGCCAGGCTGATGGTCTGGCGAATGGTGCGCACCACGGCGTCGTCGAGCAGGGTAGCGGCGGTGAAGCGCTCGCCGCCGTGTACCACCCGGTGGCCGATACCGATGGGCCGGTGGACGCCAAGGTGCTCAAGAATCGTCTTGAGCGCCAGGGCGTGGGTCGCACGGGGAAGCGAGACCTCGCGGGCGCTGCCGTGTTCGTCCGTCAGCTTGAGGCGAGCCTCGTGGCTGCCCAGGCGCTCGGCGATACCGGACAGTCGGGGAGCGTCGGGGGCCTGATCGATCAGCGCGAACTTGATCGAAGAGGAGCCGCAGTTGATCACCAGAATCGGGGCTTTCATGCCATCTCCAGAAAAGACGCCTTGGTGAGGCGAGAATGCGTGGGATGGCGGCGAATCTAGCACCGCCCCGGGGCGCGAATAATTGGCCTGGGGAGGTAGTCGAACGGCTTTGCTGGTGGATCCGACGAAGCCGTGATGAGCGTCAAGTGCATGAATCTTCGGATTAGACTTTTGTCTAACTTTGTGCGGCAGAACTGGAACCGGGCGTACAAGACTTGCATCCCCGAGCAGTCGAACGCTGCCCGGGGATGCGCCGGGGAATGGCTTGTCTCAGACCTCCTTGTTCAAACCTCCTTGTACAGCTCAGCGCCTTGTTCACGGAAGACCCGGGCGCGCTCCTCCATGCCGGCCATGACGGCGTCGCCGTCACCCTCCAGGCCGTTGTCGCGGGCGTAGTCGCGGACCTCCTGGCTGATCTTCATGGAACAGAACTTGGGGCCGCACATGGAGCAGAAGTGGGCCACCTTGGCGGAGTCCTTGGGCAGCGTCTCGTCGTGATAGGCGCGGGCGGTGTCAGGGTCGAGGCCCAGGTTGAACTGGTCCTCCCAGCGGAACTCGAAACGCGCCTTGGACAGGGCGTTGTCGCGGCGCTGGGCGCCGGGATGCCCCTTGGCCAGGTCGGCGGCGTGGGCGGCAATCTTGTAGGTGATGATGCCGGTCTTGACGTCGTCCTTGTCGGGCAGGCCCAGGTGTTCCTTGGGGGTGACGTAGCACAGCATGGCGCAGCCGTACCAGCCGATCATCGCCGCTCCGATGCCCGAGGTGATGTGGTCGTAGCCCGGGGCGATATCGGTCACCAGTGGCCCAAGGGTATAGAAGGGCGCCTCGTCGCAGTACTCGAGCTGCTTGTCCATGTTCTCCTTGACCAGGTGCATGGGCACGTGGCCGGGGCCTTCGATCATCACCTGGACGTCGTGCTTCCAGGCGATATGGGTCAGCTCACCCAGGGTCTTGAGCTCCGCCATCTGGGCCTCGTCGTTGGCGTCGGCCACCGAGCCCGGACGCAGGCCATCGCCCAGCGAGAAGGCCACGTCGTACTGCTTGCAGATCTCGCAGATTTCCTCGAAGTGGGTGTAGAGGAAGCTTTCCTGGTGATGGTAAAGGCACCACTTGGCCATGATCGAGCCACCGCGGGAGACGATGCCGGTGACCCGGTTGGCGGTCAGCGGCACGTAGCGCAGCAGCACGCCTGCGTGGATGGTGAAGTAGTCCACGCCCTGTTCGGCCTGCTCGATCAGGGTGTCGCGGAACACCTCCCAGGTGAGGTCCTCGGCCACGCCCTTGACCTTCTCCAGCGCCTGATAGAGCGGCACCGTGCCGATCGGTACCGGCGAGTTGCGGATGATCCACTCGCGGGTTTCGTGGATGTTCTGGCCAGTGGACAGATCCATGATGGTATCGGCGCCCCAGCGGATGCCCCAGGTCATCTTCTCGACCTCTTGCTCGATGGAGGAGGTCACCGCCGAGTTGCCCAGATTGCCATTGATCTTCACCAGGAAGTTGCGCCCGATGATCATCGGCTCGGCTTCCGGGTGGTTGATGTTGGCGGGGATGATGGCGCGCCCGGCGGCGACTTCCTGGCGCACGAACTCTGGGGTGATCTCCTCGGGAAGACGGGCGCCGAAGCCCTGCCCGGGATGCTGGTGGTCAAGGATGCGCTCGACCTCATCGCTGCCTCGATAGCCATCGGCCAGGGCCTGTCGACGCTGGTTCTCGCGGATGGCGATGAACTCCATCTCCGGGGTGATGATGCCGCGGCGGGCGTAGTGCAGCTGGGTAACATTGCCGGCGCGGCCATCGGCGCCACGACGTGCGCGGCGCGGCGTACGAGTCAGTTCGAAGCGCAGCGGAGCGAGCGTCGGGTCGTTGGCACGTCGGCGACCGTAGTCCGAGGTCGGGCCATCGAGCCATTCGGTGTCGTCGCGCTCCTCGATCCAGGGCCGGCGCAACTCGGCAAGCCCGCGACGCAGGTCGACCTCGACCTGGGGATCGGTGTAGGGGCCGGAGGTGTCGTAGACCAAGAGCGGCGGATTGGCCTCGTCGGCCCCGGAGGTGCGGGTCGCTGACAGCGAAATCTCGCGAAACGGCACCCGCAGGTCGTCGCGGGAGCCCTTTACATAGACCTTGCGCGAACCCGGCAGGGGCGTAACTGCGGCCTGGTCGACCTGGGCGGTCTCGGCCAGGAAGTGCGCGCTATGGCGGGGTTTGTTTGCGGAAACGGGTTGATCGAGCGGCATTGGCTTGTCCTTCTCACGGCACTGGGTGCTGGCGTTGTTGTGTGCATCGCGTGAGGAAGGAGGGGGCGTCGTGGCCTGGGCCGTGAGCGCTTGATCCCTACGCTGGTCCTCACCGCGATGCCATGGCATCGGGGTTACCCCCAGATCAGGTTCAACGGGTCCCATGCGCTGCATGATCTCAGCCGCCTCTGGCGGCCCCCCGTCAAGCGTGGTGCTTATTGTGTTAGTCGCTTAGATCGAGCCCCATCTGCCAGAAGTCGATCTCGAGTCGTGTCGCGTCGGCGAATATCCGTGACAGTCGCGCAAAGCGCTCGCCGGATACCTGGGCCAGCTGATCGTCGAGCCAGGCCTGCTCCTGGCGTGCGGCGGCCTGGAAGTCGTCGCTTTCGTACATGGCGATCCAGGTGTCGAAGGGATTGTCTGCACCGCGCAGGGTGTCCGAACGGGCGTTGAGCGTTCTCGCGATATCGGCGTAGCCGACCATGCAGGGGGCCAGCGCCACGTGCAGGTCCAGGAGGTCGCCGCGGCTGCCGGCGTCCAGCACGTAGCGGGTATAGGCCAGGGTAGCGCGAGCTTCGGGCAGCTCGGCGAGTTCGGCCTCGCCGATGCCCCAGTCACGGCAGAAGGCGAGATGCAGGCCGAGTTCCACATCGAGGATGGTCTTCATGCCGTCGAAGGCGCCGCGCAGCTCGTCGAGGCTGTGGCTCTTGTAGGCCGCCAGGGCGTAGGCCCGGGAGAACTGCAGCAGAAACAGATAGTCCTGCTTGAGGTAGTGACGGAAGCTGGCGTCAGCCAGTTCACCACGGCCAAGGGCGAGCACGAAGTCGTGTTCGATGTAGGCGTGCCAGTCATCGCGGCAGGCGTCGACAAGATCGGTAAAGCGGTAGCCCATGTTGCCTCCGGTTGGTGCGGATCCGGAGTGCGGCGGCTGAGGACACGGCGACGAGAAAGGAGGGAGGTGCGCGCGCAGGGGCTGTCACCACCGCCTGATTCCCTACGCCGGTTCAAGGTGTGAAGCCACACCGCACCCGGATCAGGTTCCACGGGATCGGCGCTGGCGGCCGGTGATTCGTCACCCTGGCCCTGCGCCATCTCAGCCGGATTCACCGGCACCCCGTCAAGCGAGTCTGGATCGAGTCTAGCATGACCTCGAAGGGAGTCCACCTCGGCTTGGCAAGAACCGATCCCGATCAGTAGATACGCCGCTGGGGGGAGGAGGTTTCCACGATATCGCGAGAGTGCAACTGCCCAGATATCTGGAGAAGTTTCCGCATGGTTGAGAATGCATTTTATCCGATTGAGGAAAAGTGGCGAAGTAGAGTCCTGATTGATCAATTCGACAAAGTTTCGACGATTTTGTTGTTATTTAAAGGGATATTTGCGTGGTTTTTCTTGGATGTTCTCTGGATTGTATTTGCGTGTTTTGCGGCTGCCTGATAGAGAATATGTGAGAGAATCTAGAGTGAAAAAAGTACGTTTGTTTTATCGATATTCTGACAGTCGTTGTGCGCTTGATGACTCCTTTGTGAAGAAGGGCAGAAAGTGACAGGTGTGTTGGTCCCGTCTTTATGGGAAGCATTGGTTCGCCGAGTTTTCATGGAAGCTAAAAATGCTTGCTTTGTTCTCTTTTGAACCACCCGTGGGGCAGGGAAATGGTGCATGGGAAAGGTTCTATGAAGGGCTCCGGGGCCGTTGTCAGTGCTCGTTTCTCAACACAATAGACAAATATTTCGCCTATCTTTTTTTATGCAAATATTTTAGAAAGGAAGACGAGATGCCAGTGTTGGCGTAAACACTCCTATTCGTCGTGGTAATGTGTGATTTAAGATAGACGTTATCAATTTTGTTCGTTCACGACCGATGTTATATATTATGTTTGAGGTGATTAATATGAATCCATATTCGACACTTCCAGACCGTGCCTTCTGGAAAAAAGCTGTATCAGAAAAGTCGATTTTTGACATATCCAATTTGTGGTCTCCAAAGTTCAAGATCACAAAGGATAGTAGGGTGGTTACCTTCGGTTCCTGCTTTGCGCAACATATTGGAAACGCTCTTGATAGCAGAGGGTTCAACTGGGTCTCGACAGAAACTCCACCTAGGGGGCTCTCGCAGGAAAATGCAAAAAAATACAATTACAATATATTTTCGGCAAGAACCGGGAATATATACACCACCTCATTGTTGAAGCAGTGGGTAGAGTGGGCAACAGGGATAAAAGAGCCGCCTGAGGAGATTTGGGAAAAGAACGGAAGGTTCTATGATCCCTTTCGCCCCGTGGTGGAACCAGAGGGTTTCTGTAGTAAAGAAGAGTTAATGCTCTCTCGAGAGGAGACAATAAAAGCGTTTAGGGAATGCATCTTCTCATCAGACTTCTTTGTCTTCACCTTAGGGTTGACTGAAAGCTGGTTCAATTCGGAATACGGCTACGAGTATCCGATGTGTCCCGGGACTTCAGCAGGGACCTACCTGAAAGGTATCCATGCGTTCAAGAATCAGATGTATCCCTCTGTGATGAATGATCTGCGAGATGCCATAGAAATAATGCGTCATGAGAATCCTGAGTTACGCTTTATATTGACAGTTTCCCCTGTTCCTTTGGTAGCGACAAACTCCAGGAACAACGTGATCGTCGCTACAATGGAATCCAAGTCAGTGTTGCGTGCCGTGGCTGGGCAGATTTCTAGAGGTTGTAATTATGTGGATTATTTTCCTTCGTATGAAATAATCAACAGCCCGGTTTTCAAGGGGGTGTTTTTCGAACCCAATCAACGAAGTGTTAACCCCCACGGTGTCGATTTTGTGATGAATCATTTTTTTTCTTCTCTGAGGAAAAAGTTTGGCGCTGAGATTTTCGGAAAACAAAACAAGAGGGTAGGTAGCGTAAAGAAAATGAATGATCTGGTTTGCGAAGAAGAGATCTTCGACGCCTTTGGAGGTAAGGAATGAAGAAAAATATTTGTGTGCTGGGCAATAGCCACGTTGGTGCTTTGAAAAGAGCCTGGGACCTGATGCCAGAGTGGCATCAAGAATATAATCTTGTCTTCTTTACCGCTAGAAGTAATGGCTTGGGTGGACTGTTTCTCATCGATAATAAACTGGTTCCAAAAACAGATAGATTAAAGAGGACCATCACCTATACATCGGGTGGCAAGAGTGAGATTGATATCGTTGAATATGATCTATTCTTGATTTACGGACTTCAGATGGAAGTTTTTTTTGTCGAACCTGGAAAATTTTTTTCATCAGCAGTAATAAAGCAAACCGTGCTGGATAGTGTCAAGGGTACGACGTCCTGGAAGATCATGGAAATGATCAGGAGCGTGACCAATAAAAAGATATATGTTGGACATAATCCCCTGCCTATTCGGAAGAAAGGTGATGATAGAAGTTATCCTCCGGAAAGCTACCTGTCCGGAATAAAGTTGATGAACGATGAAGTGTATGATAAATGCAATGCCGAGTTGATCGCTCAGCCTGCTGATACCATCGTCAACGGATGTTTTACGGAGCGGGAGCTCTCGAAGGGAAGTAAAAGATTGCCTGTAGGGGATGCCATGGATGAGGAAGCGCATCCAGACCATGATATCAGGCATATGAACGAAGAGTTCGGGAAAAAGTGGCTATCCTGCTTTTTAAGTAGAGATTGACAAAGGGTTTTCCTGGCGGATGTGTGTTATCCGGAGCTGGAGAACGCTCTTTGTAGAGCAAAGCGTTACCACCAGACAGCGGCAAACAGATGAATCATGGATCACGCTACTATGCTTGACGTGTAGTAGTCCGCTGGGATTCCCCCTCCGGATGATGCAAAAGGAGGGGGAGGACACAACGCTGTGCCACGGCACCGGCTCAGTCGACGGGCTTCTCGCCGGAGACCTCCGGCGCCGATTCCGTGCCGTGCTCGCGAAAGGACTGCACCGGCATCTCGCGGGGGACTTCCCGTGGCGGCTCGGCCGGGGTCGCCGGCGGCGGTGGTGCCTCGGCGACGCGAAGCTCGCCTACCACCGCCGGGGGGCGGGTCTCGCTCGGGACCAGCAACAGGCCGGCGCGCCTCAGGGCCCGGCCGATGCTCAGGCTGGAGCTCCAGCGGACCAGCGGAGCGGCCATCACCAGGCCGAGCCACACCGGCGTCAGCCAGATGAAGAAGCTCGGGGTGAAGGCCCAGGTCACCAGCGCCCACAAGGCGCCGATCAGTGACCATAGCCAGGTGTGGCGAAAGGCTTCCTTCCAGGGCAGGGCGCGGCCCTCGCGGGACTGTGGATCCCAGGCCACGGTGCGGCCGCTCAGTACCTGAATCACGAAACGACTGTGGAACACCATCATCAAGGGCGCGATGAGCATGGCAAACAGCGTCTCCAGCAGCATGCTGGCGACGAGCCGGGCCCGTCCGCCATAGGCCTGTGGGTTCTGGATCAGCCCCAGCACCAGCCCTAGCACCTTGGGCATCAGCAGCATGCCCAGGGTGCCGATCAGCAGCGGCATGATCAGGTTGGGTGGGGCGATCGGCCAGTCGGGAAACAGCTGCGAACTCGAGGTGAAGAAGTTGGTCGGCACCAGCGCCCGGATCAGGGCGTCGATGGTGCTGATCACCAGGATCGCCAGCCACACCAGCGACGACAGGTAGGCGAGGGCACCGAAGAAGAAGTGCAGACGGCTGAGCACGTGCAGTCCGCGCCCGCCGAGCAGGCGCATATGCTGCAGATTGCCCTGAACCCAGCGCCGGTCGCGCTTGGCGTAGTCGAGGATATGACTCGGCATCTCTTCGAAGCTGCCGCCCAGGTCGGTGCGCATGCGCACCTGCCAGCCGGCACGGCGCAGCAGCGCCGCCTCGACGAAGTCGTGGCTCAGGATATCGCCACCCAGCGGTGGCTTGCCGGGCAGCTCCGGCAGGCCACAGGCATCGGTGAAGGCGTCCACGCGAATGATGGCGTTGTGGCCGAAGTAGTTGGCCGCGGTGGCGTGCCAGAAGCTCAGACCGCTGGCCAGCATCGGCGAGTAGAGTGCAGCAGCGAACTGGTTGGCGCGGCCGAACAGGCTGTCCTGGCGCACCGGAATCGGCACCGTCTGCAACAGGCCAAGGCGCGGGTTGGCCATCATCTCGTCGATCAGCTCGATGACGGTGGTGCCGCTCATCAGGCTGTCGGCGTCGATCACCAGCATGTAGTCGTAGTGGCTGCCCCAACGGGTGCAGAAGTCGCCCAGATTGCCTGCCTTGCGCCCGACGTTACTGTCACGGTGGCGGTAGTGCATTTGGCAGTGGCCTTCCAGGCGCTTCTGCAGCTCGGCCATGGCGGCCTTTTCCTCGGCCACCACCTCGTCGTCGGTGCTGTCGCTGAGCACGAAGGCTTCCACCTCGATGCCTTGCGGCAGGTCATCCAGATCCTTGCAGGTGGCCTCGAGTCCGGCGGCGACTCGCAGCACGTCCTCGTTGTGGATCGGCATCACCAGGGCGGTGCGGGAGTGGGAGCCTTCGGGCCGCATGGGATAGGAATGGCGCGGCTTCAGGCTCAGCGGGTCACGCCCGGTCAGGTTGAGCACGAAGCCGATCAGCGCGCTCCAGAAGGCCATGGTGATCCAGCCGAAGGTGATCGCGAACAGGCCGATGATCGCCATCTCGAGCGGACTGATGCCCTCCACGTAGAGGATCCTGAACATGGTCCAGACCCCCAGCGCCGTGGTGGCGGCAATGGCCAGGCCGACGCCAAGACGTCGCAGGCGTGGCCAGGGTACCTCGGGAGTATGGGCGTTCATCAGGGGCTCCAGATGCTGTTCCAGGTTTCGCTCAGGCGCTCGCCACGAAGCATGAGGGTCAGGCGGATATCAGCGGGCTGGTCGCCGTCGGGCAGCAGCGTGAAGCTGGCGCGCCAGGTGTCGTTGTCGGGCAGCGGTGTGACCTTGGCCTCGGCGGTCTCGCCGCTGGAGGTGGTCAGGGTCATCTCGACCGGTTGGCTGGCATCGAGTCCCTCGAGCTCACCGCCGCGGAAGTCGATGATGAACTGGCGCAGGCGCTCGTCGGGGGGATCGCTCTGTCCCGGCACACCGCCCCAGCCCTGGCGCGAACGCACCACACGAGCCAGCGGTTCGGCCGTGGGGGTGTCGCCGAAGGTCCAGGTACGATAGCGGTAGGTGCGGGAGTCGCCGGCCATCAGCGGGTTGGCGGGCACCCAGTAGGCGGTGATGTTGTCGTGGGCCTCGCTGTCGGTGGGGATCTCCACCAGCTCGACGTGGCCTTCACCCCACTCGCCCTGGGGTTCGACCCACTGACTGGGGCGACGCTCGTAGCGGGCCTCCATGTCCAGGTAGGCGTTGAAGTGCTGGGGCCGCTGGACCAGGCCATAGCCCTTGGGCGAGGTGTCCTGCAGCCCGGAGATCTGGAGGCTTTCGGGGTTTTCCAGCACGCGCCAGGTCCACTCGCCGGTGCTGGTGGCCATCAGCAGGCCGCTGGAGTCATGTACCCGGATGCGGTAGTCGTCTTCCTGGCGGCGATCCATTTCGCCATGCAGGAACATGCTGGTCAGCGGTGCGACGCCGAGCTTCTCGACGTCTTCCCTGGCAAACAGGCGTGCCTCGGTGTCGACCTGGGTGCGCTTGCCCGGGGCGATGTCGAAGCGGTAGGCGCCGGCCAGAGACGGGCTGTCCAGCAGCGCCAGCACCGTCATGTGGGTATCGCCGGGCTGCGGCTTGACCAGCCAGTATTCACGAAAGGCGGGAAACTCCTCGCCTTGGGGCAGGGCGGTGTCGATGGCCAGGCCACGGGCCGATAGGCCGTAGCCCTGGTCGCGGCCGACCAGACGGAAGTAGGACGCGCCGAGAAATACCGCGAACTCATCCTTGTAGTCGGCGCGGTTGAGCGGGTAGTGGAGGCGAAAGCCGGCATAGCCGAGCCCACTCAGGTCGAGCTCGGCGAGGTCGGCGGCATCGTCGTCGTAGCGAAAGCGCTCAGGCTCGAAGGGCAGCGAGCGTACCTCGCCATCCTCCAGCAGGTGGATATCCACCGGCTGGTCATACAGAAAGCCTGGGTGGAAGAGCTCTACCTCGAAATCGCCATCATCCTTCCACAGTGCCCGCTCATCGCGGTAGCGAATCTGTCGGTAGCGATCGTAGTCCATCTCGGTGAGGGCCTCGGGCAGCTCGGCCGAGGCCTCTTCATAGGGGGACGCGGCCAGTTCCTTGGCCCGGTTCGTGACCTGTTCGAACAGCGCGCCGGTCTCGACGGCCATGGCCGGCGTCGTCAATGCGGCGCTGGTGATGACGCCGACGAAGGCGAGCGCCAGGTTGCGCGAGCCAGGTCGCCGCGGCGCAAGGGTGTGTCGTGCTCGAGATATTGCCGTGTCCAAGTGCGCTCTCCTTGCGAGCGGACGAACGCCCGGTGGCTCGGGTTCGCCCGCTGGGGGTGTAGGGGATCCTTCTGCCGTTCACATCGATGGCATGTTCTATGCGACTTTCTATGCCACTTTCTATGCCACTTTCTATGCCAAATCGAGCCAGCCTTTAATCTAGCCTATTGGCCGAGACAAAAGTTGCAATAGATGTCATTCGAGTGCATTTGAGGGTTTGTGCTAATTCGGGTTCCGTGTCGCCGATTGGCGACGGCGTTGGGGTGGGCAGGTTACTGAGCGGTAACAGGCGAAGTTGGTGCACGAGCTTGCGGTCGAGGCAGCGCGTATCTACTGTGTAGATACGTACAGGAGGGGAGTGATATGGAACTCAAGATTCAGAAGTGGGGCAATAGTGCCGCCATCAGGTTGCCAGTTGAATTGCTTCGACAGCTGGGCCTCAGCGATGGGGATTTGCTGGAAGTCGAGGAAACTTCCCACAGGTTGGTGTTGAAGCCTGTGGCGTCAAAGCCAAAGTATTCCCTGGAGGAATTGCTGGCACGCTGTGATCCCGAGGCTCCCGAGCCTGAAGACCTGGCATCCTGGCAGGAAATGGCCCCGGTAGGGCGTGAAGAATGAAGCGTGACAAATATAGCCGTGGCGATATTGTGCGAGTTCCCCTCAATCCGACCGAAGGACGCGAGCAGCGAGGTGACTTTCGCCCTGCGCTAGTGTTGACGCCAATAGCTTTCAATCATTTTGGTACGGTGGTCGTGGCACCCATCACCCAAGGTGGCAACTTCGCGCGCCACGCAGGCTTTGCGGTACCTCTGAGCGGGACCCGTACGCAGGGGGTAGTGCTGGTCAATCAGATCAGGACTGTCGATCTTGAAGCGAGCGGAGCGCGCAGAGTCGAGTCTGCCCCGGATCACGTCGTCGATGATGCTTTAGCGCGTGTTCGTACGTTATTTGAATAGGCCGTGGTCGCAAATTCTTAGGCGCTGTCCGAAAAGTCGACGAGCGAAGGTTAGACAAGGCAAAAATCGGTGAGAAAGCGCAGTTTACGGGGTGTAAATGAGCATTTTGACCGGGCTGGCGCACCAGCCGATTTTTAACGCCGTATTACCGAGCGCAGGCACTTTTCAGACAAGCCCTAGTGCTGGCATTGCCGCGCCTACCACAGCCAGCTGGATGGTCTGGGCGGCGGCAGGCGCTGGTGCAGGGCACGCCAGCCGACGATGCAGCGGATCACGAACCAGGCGGTGACCAGCAGTGGGGGCAGTGCCAGGCCGATGATCAGCACCGACAGTACCACCGCGGCGACCATGTAGAGCAGGCCGATCCAGAAGGTGCTGATCAGAAACTGGTAGTGGGCACGCAGCCAGGGGGCGGCGTCGGTGCGATAGACGTAGGCGACGACCAGCGCGATCAACAGTGTCACGAATCCGCTCACCAGCCCTGCCAGGTAGAGCAGATAGAGGACGTGGCCGACGCGGGTCTCCGGCGGCGGTGACACTGACGCTGTCGTCACTTCATGTTCCTCGAGCTGTAGAGGCGGTAACGGCGGAAGTCGGGATCGCCACGTTGTTCTTCCAGGGTCTTGGTGTAGCGCTTGTATTCCCACTGGTACTGGGCCGGGTCGAGTGCGATCACCGCCTCGATGCTGGCATTGACCCCGCTGCAGGAGATGGTCTCGTCTTCATCGTAGACGCGCTCGTCGGCGGCCAGGAAGTACAGCGCGAAGCCCCGCCCGGGACGGCGCAGAGCGACGCCGGTCACGACCCTTGCATTGGTGCGCGACACCAGCTTGGGCAACAGGGTGGCAGTGTAGGCGGGGCGCTCGAAGAAGGGCGCGAAAACGCCGCTGCCCCAGCTGGGTTCCTGATCGGGCAGGATGCCGACGGCCTCGGATCGCTTGAGCGCCTTGAGCAGCGCCGCCACGCCTCGGGGGTTGGTCGGCACCAGGCTGGCGCCGCAGCGCTCGCGCCCGGCGCGGATGATCGGGTCCAGCGGTGCCAGCTTGGGCGGCTCGTACATGGCGGTGAAGGGGAAGTGGCTCGACAGCCAGAAGTTCAGCACCTCCCAGTTGCCGAAGTGAGGCGCCAGGATGATCACGCCCTTGCCCTCGGCGCGGGCATCATCCAGCAGTTCGCGGCCATGTACCTCGACGATGCTGTCGGCCACTCGGTCGGGGTCGCCCTGCCAGGCAAAGCCGAGTTCCAGCATGGTGGCGGTGGAATGCTTGAGGCTTTCGCGCCCCAGGGTGGCGCGACGGGCCTCGGTAAGGTCGGGATAGACCACTTCCAGGTTGAGCCTGGTCACCGCGCGTTCGCGCTTGAGCAGGGGGTAGGCCACATTGACCAGGGCGACGCTGAGTCGCCACAGGGTCGTCGGTGACAGACGCGACAGTATCCGCCACAGGCGTGATATCGCGGTAGCCTGGAGTCGCTGTTGCCAGGGGACGTTCATATCAGATCAACCAACTTTCCACATTGTCCGGAGCGCGCTTTTCCTGCAGTGCCTTGAAGCCTTTGACGCAGCGCACGATCAACCACACCGCCAGGGCCAGCAGCAGCGGCAGGCCGATCACGATCAAGGTCAGGATCGAGGCCACGATGCCGTAGAGCAGGCCTATCCAGAAGGTACGGATCTGGTAGCGATAGTGCTCGTCGAGCCACTCGGGGCCCTTGCCACGGTAGACGTAGGCGATGATCACCCCGATCACCGCGGTGAAGCCGGTGACCAGGTTGGCCAGCAGCAGCGCGTAGCCCACCAGCGACATGGTGGTGTCGGCGGGGGGCGTGTCGCCAGGTGAGGGAGGCTCGACAGTGGGTCGTTGAGGCGTAAGGTCGTGTTGGCTCATCCATGGTCCCTTGGGTGCATGTCATACGGCCCCGTTATCATACCCAGCCTGTGCCGCATTGCCATGACAGGCGAAGCGGCCCGCAGGGACGACCGACGTTACTCCAGTTTGAGCGGACGGCTGATCTCCAGCAGGTTGCCGTCCGGGTCGCGAAGATACAGCGACTCGATCTTGCCGGTGGCACCCTGACGTTCCACGGGGCCCAGTTCCACCTCGACCGACAGGGCATCGAGGTGAGCCTTCACCTCAGCCAGCGGCAGATGGCTCTTGAAACAGACGTCGAGGCTGCCTGGGGTAGGGGTGGCGGCCCTGGGGGTCACGTCGGTGGCGGTCCAGTGCAGGCGCAGGGCCAGCTCGCCGAGCATCAGGTCGACCCGCTCGGTATCGCGATAGCGGACGTCCAGGCCCAGAACGCGGGTGTAGAAGTCCACGGCGCGGGAAATATCGGTCACGGTGATGACCAGGTGATCTAGACCTGACAGCATGCCTCTCTCCACAAATGATCCAAGTCCCAGAGAATACGACGATGCCAAGCTGTCCGCTATGCGCAAACCCGACGACGCACCACTTTCATGCGGACGGGCGCCGCGACTATTTTCGCTGCTCGGTATGTGACCTGGTGGCGGTGCCTCCCGAGCAGCGCCTGGGACCGCAGGCCGAGAAGGCGGTCTACGATCAGCACGACAACCGCCCGGATGATCCCGGCTATCGTCGTTTTCTGGGTCGTCTGTTTGATCCCCTGAGCGATCGTCTGTCGCCGGGTGCCGAGGGGCTCGATTTCGGTGCGGGGCCCGGTCCGACGCTGTCGCTGATGTTCGAGGAGGCGGGGTTTGCCACTCGGATCCATGATCCCTACTACCATCCCGCGCCGGAGAACCTGAAGCGGTATTACGACTTCATCACCGCCACCGAGGTGGTCGAGCACCTGTTCGCGCCCGGCCCGGTGCTGTTTGCGCTGGCCCGACAACTGCGACCCGGTGGCTGGCTGGGGCTGATGACCAAGCGCACGCCGGAGGACTTTGCCCGCTGGCACTATATTCGTGATCCCACCCATGTGGTGTTCTTCAGCGAGACGAGCTTTCGCTGGTTGGCCGAGGCACTTGGCATGAGTGTCGACTTCCCCGCGGCCGATGTGGTTCTGATGCGCCGTGACACGAGTCACTGAGGCCGGATTTATGCTTGACCAACAATGCGTTACAGATGCATGGGTGACGCCCTTCGAAAGACATTGACAGGCGCGAAAAGGGGGGTATATTCGCCGCCCAAGAGTCGTCGATACGCACCGCGACGGACGGACTCGAAACATCAACACCCACCCGCCGCCGCCGTCCGCGTCGTCCGCATCGCTGGAGCCCGACTCCTCATGTCTCCCCAACTTCTGGCCATGGCCCTGCCCCCCGTTCTGGGGCTATTCATTCTGGGCATCGGCAACGGTTTTCTGTCTTCGCTTATCACCCTGCGCCTGGACGCCGCCGGTGAATCGCCGGTGGTCATCGGCTGGGTCTCCGGCGCCTACTTCATCGGTCTTGGCCTGGGTGCCCTGTTCAACGACCGGCTGCTGCTCGCTATCGGCCATATTCGTGCCTACGGCAGCTTCGCCTCGCTGGTGGCGGTGACGGTGCTGCTGCAGGGGCTGATCCTGGATCCGGTGGCCTGGTTCGGGCTGCGTCTGATCGGTGGCTGGGCCACGGTCGGGGTCTTCCTGGTGATCGAGAGCTGGCTGCTGGCCTCCGGAGACTCCAAGGTGCGCGGGCGTCTGCTGGCGCTGTACATGATCGCCCTGTACGGCTCAGGTGTGCTCGGTCAGCTGCTTTTGGGCATCACCCAGAATATGGGCGAAACCGCCCCCTTCATGGTCATCGGTGCCCTGGCCTCGCTGTCGGTGCTGCCGATGGCGATGATTCCGCGGGTCACGCCACTGCTCGACAAGGTCGAGCCGCTGTCGCCGCTGCGCCTGATGATCCTCACCCCCACCGGGGTGGTGGGGGCCTTCGGTTCCGGCATGCTGGCGGCCGCAGTGTACGCCCTGATGCCGCTGTATCTGCAGCGTACCGGCTTTGATCTGGCCGAGGTCGGCCAACTGATGGCGATAACGGTACTCGGCGCCATGCTGCTGCAGTATCCGGTGGGCCGCTGGTCGGATCGTCACGACCGCCAGCTGGTGCTGATCCTGATCGGTCTGTTCTGCCTGGCCATCTCGCTGGCGGTGCTGCTGCTGCCGTTGCCGAGCTGGGGGCTGGCCGCGCTGCTGTTCCTGCTGGGCGGTGGCGTCTTCTCGTTGTATCCGGTATCGGTCAGCCACTCGGCGGACCGTGCCCCCGCCGGCGCCCTGGTGCCCATGAGTCAGGGGCTTTTGCTGATCAGCGCGCTTGGCTCCTCGGTCAGTCCGCCTCTGGTCAGCCCGGTGATGGCGGCGCTTGGCGATACCGCCCTGTTCATGGCCTTCGGCGCCCTCGGTGGCGCCCTGGTGCTGTTCTTCGCCTGGCGTCGCCTGGTGCGTCCGGCGCCGGTGCCGGTGGTGCCGTTCTCCCCGGCGACGCCCTTGTCGTCGGTGGGTGCGGAATTCGTGGTCACCGACGAGTGGGTGGCGGGCGCCAAGGAGCACGAGCATATGGAAGACCTGTCCGACGTGGTGCCGGACGTGGACGTGGCCGAGCCCATGGTGGGGCCGCCAGCCGAGGAAGGTCAGTACGTGCCTTATTTCGATGAAGACGGCTACCACGATGGCGTGCTCGAGGTGAACCATCACGAGTCTGATGAAGACGCCGCCGCTATCGAGCCAAGGCCCGTCGAACCCGGCTGGGAGCAGGAGTCGCCGTCGGCGGCTGAGCCGGGCGACGCACCCAAGGGCTGATCAACGTGGCCGGCGAACTTGTCCCTTTGGGTCGCCGTGGGCGGCTCAGAGCTGGCAAGAGGCGCCGGCCTGAGCGGTCAACATGTGGCAGACAGTGGGCCTCAGTTCGGTCCGAACAGCAGCTTGAACAGCGCACGACGTACCGCGGGTGTCGCCTGCTGGCGGGCGTAGGCCAGCAGCACGTCGTGATGGTTGGGATGACGGGCGTTCTGTACCAGGATCTGACGAGCTTGCTGTAGCTGGGTGGCCGACATGACAGTCCCTCCGGAGCATCGGGTGCCCACCATGGGCACTTGAGTCCCACAGTAGTCGCGGTCCTGGCTCGCTCCTTACGATGCCTGGTTGTGCTGCAGCGGCCTATTTCCTTCCCACGTCGAAGACAGATGGTTTTTCTCAAGTGGTATCTGAGCTGCCACCTCCGCTTCTATCTCATCCGCTATCTGCGGCCTCATCGAGCTGCGCCCGCCAGGCCATGATGCGAGCGAAACGCTCTTCCTGGCCATGATCCGTGGGGCGGTAGAAGCGCTCGGTCGGCACTGCCTCGGGCCAGCAGTCGTGGGCCGACCCCGCCGGGTAGCCGTTGGGCTCGGCGTGGGCGTAGCGGTAGCCGTCGCCGTGGCCCAGGGAAGCCATCAGCTTGGTCGGTGCGTTGCGCAGGTAGGTCGGCACCTCCAGGCTCGGCTGGGCCGCGACAAAGGCCTGGGCCTTCTTCCAGGCCTGGTCGATGGCGTTGCTCTTGGGCGCTACCGCCAGGTGGATGGCGGCGTGGGCGATGGCGCGCTGGCCTTCGTAGTCGCCCAGACGCAGGTAGGCATCCCAGGCCGACATGACCAGTGGCAGGCAACGCGGGTCGGCGTTGCCGACGTCCTCCGAGGCGATGGCCGCCAGGCGACGGATGACGTCCAGCGGATCGCCACCGCCCTGGATAAAGCGGGCCATGTACAGAAGGGCGGCGTCGGGGCGCGATGAGCGTACCGACTTGTGCAGTGCCGACAGCAGGTCGTAGTAGTGATCGCCTTGCTTGTCGAAGGCGCTGGCAGTGTGGCCGATGACGTCCTCGAGCGCCTCGCGGGGCAGACGCTCTGCACCGCCTTCCGCCTGGGTGAAGTCGCAGGCGGTCTCCAGAAGGCCCAGGGCGCGCCGGGCGTCGCCGGCCGAGGCGCGCGCCAGTATCGCCAGCACCTCGTCTTCGACGCGGATGTCGCGGTGACCAAGGCCGCGCTCGGGGTCGGCCAGGGCGCGGCGCATGACCTCGATCAGCGCGGCCTCGTCCAGCGCCTTGAGCACATGGACACGGGCTCGGGACAACAGCGCCGAATTGACCTCGAACGAGGGGTTCTCGGTGGTGGCGCCGATCAGCGTCAAGAGCCCCGACTCGACGTGGGGCAGCAGGGCGTCCTGCTGACTCTTGTTGAGGCGGTGGATCTCGTCGAGAAACAGCACCGTGGTCTGCCCCTGGCCCTGGGCCACCCGGGCGCGCTCCACCACCTCGCGAATGTCCTTGACCCCGGCCATGACCGCCGACAAGCGCTCCAGCCGTGCGCTGGAGGCGCTGGCGAGGATGTCGGCCAGGGTGGTCTTGCCGACGCCGGGTGGCCCCCACAGGATCATCGAGCGCACCTGCCCGGCTTCTACCATGCGCCGCAATGGTTTGCCTGGCCCCACCAGCGACGGCTGGCCCACGTAGTCGTCCAGGGACCTCGGGCGCATGCGCCAGGCCAGGGGCGCGGCGTCTTCCTGGTGGGCCTGTTCGAACATGTCCATCGCCGACTCCTGAGAAGAATGAATTGAGCGCCAGACGTCAACGCTCAGGCGGTGTGTAGGAAATCAACCCTTCTGAATGTGGCAATTTTCGTCGGGCAAAAACTCGATTATGCGTCTAGGGTGATACATTCCGGTTCCCGCACGATCCGGAACCTGACCCGAGAAGGCCAGTCTAAGCTAGGGTGCCTTCAGCTCATGCTGACCACAGGAGGTTTCCGTCATGCCCATGCTAAAGCAACTGCGACGGGATCATGCCAACATGGCGCGCATACTGCACGTCCTGCAACTCAAGCAAAAGACCCTCGCGCAGGGAGAGCGGCCCAACTTCCAGCTCGTCAGGGAGGTGGTTGACTATATTCTCGACTACATGGCGGGTTTCACCCTGCCCCTGGAGCAGATCTGTACCGACCGTCTCAAGGAGCTGGCCCCCGAAAGCGAGGCAGTGGCCGAGCAGCTGTCCGGCGACTACCGCAAGCTCAAGGCCCGGCTGACGCGCCTGTCCCGTGACATCGACATGATCCTGATGGATGTCGCCATCCCCATGGACCAGTTTGCCGATGACCTCAAGCAGTACCTGGACAGCCACCGTGCTTACCTTCGCCAAGAGCGTGAGGAACTCTTCCCGCTGATCAGCGAGCACTTCTCGGACGAAGATCTCGATCGCCTGGCCCACGCCCTGCCGGAGAACGCCACCGCCGAACTTGAGCGACTCCAGGCGGCTTACCCTGAACTCTATGCCGAGCTACGCGAGGAGCCGGTACCCGCCTGATCGGTTTTTCCCTCGTTCGTTCCTTGCTTCTCGAGCATCACGTCGTCGGCCCGAACTCCGGTTCGGGCCGCATGACGTCTGCGCTCACCTCGGCGCGCTGGCGTATCCGTGGGCGCCCTTGCTGCGCTTATGCAGGTCCGCCAATGTCGGGTAGAATGGCGCCCATGTTGATTCAGGTGCCGTTTCCCTTGCTCAGCCTCTTGCCCCTCCTCCTTCCCCGTCTCCGGTCGGCCTCGATGGCGGCCCGATCCGATCGTGGGGGATATTTCCCCGCCGTCCGGCAGTGGCGGTGGGCATGGGCTTTGCCCGTCAGGGAGGAGGCTTGATGGCCGGACCTGTGCTGGTGTTCGACTCCGGCGTGGGCGGGCTTTCCGTGGTGGCGGCGCTCAGACGCCATCTGCCCGATACGGCGCTTGCCTACTGCTGCGACAACGCCATGCTGCCCTACGGTACGCGGCCGGACCCTTGGTTGGTCGAGCGGATCGTCGCGGTGTGCGAGGCGGCGGTGAATCGTACCGGTGCCGATACCCTGGTGGTGGCCTGCAATACCGCCAGCACCCTGGCACTGGAGGCCTTGCGCGAACGCCTGGACGTGCCGGTGGTGGGCACGGTGCCGGCGATCAAGCCGGCCGCCCAGGCCAGTCGCAGCGGGCATCTGGCACTGCTGGCCACCAGCGCAACGGTCGCCCGGCCCTACACCCAGCGGCTGATCGACAGCTATGCGCCGCACTGCCAGGTCGAGAAGGTGGCCGCCGACGCTCTGGTGGCCGAGGCGGAGCGCGCCATCCAGGGGCACGCTATCGATCCTGCGGTGGTTCGCCAGGCGCTGGCAGCGCTTGTGGAGGATGCCCGTATCGATACGGTGGTGCTGGGCTGTACCCACTTTCCCTTGCTGCGTCGCTGGCTCGACGAGGCCATGCCGCGGGCCGTCACCTGGGTAGACTCCGGCGACGCCATTGCCCGACGGACGGCCCAGGTGGCGGTGGGCCCGGATGCCCGACAGGGCCTCGATGCGGCCTGGGTCACGAGTCTATTGCGGGATTCGTCAGGTGCGACGGACGCCTCGGAAAGGCTGACGCGAGGGCTTGCGTCCTTCGGCTTTGCGGCCCCTTGCCTGCTGGACGTGCCCAGCGCTTGACCCACCTCTTGTACACCGTCCGGCAGCGGCGCTGACCACGCCGCCATCGCCCACGTCATTTGTTTATTGTTCATCGTTTTTCCAGGAGTTTCCGTGGCCATACCCGTCGTTGAACCCGAACGCTATGCCGAACAGCTCGCCGCCAAGCGTGATCGCCTGGTCGAGCAGTTTGCGCGGTTTTCTCCGCCCGAGCTCGAGGTGTATCCGTCACCGCCGAGTCACTACCGGCAACGCTGCGAGTTTCGCGTCTGGCATGAGGGCGACGATCTCTACTATGTGATGTTCGAGGTCAATCCCGAGGACTCCGACGACAAGCGACTGGTACGCATGGACCAGTTCGCGGTGGCCAGCGAGCGCATCAATGCCCTGATGCCGGCGCTGCTCGACGCCATCCGTGACAACCCGGTGATGCGGCGCAAGCTGTTTCAGGTGGAGTTTCTGACCACCCTGGCGGGTGAGACGTTGATCAGCCTGATCTACCACCGCCCGCTGGAAGAAGACTGGGAGCGGGATGCCCGGGAACTCGAGCGCGAGCTTGGGGTGATGATCATCGGCCGCTCACGCAAGCAGCGGCTGGTGCTGACCCGCGACCACGTGTGGGAACGTCTCGAGGTGGACGGACAGGTACTGCACTACCAGCAGGTGGAAAACAGCTTTACCCAGCCCAATGCGCGCATCTGCGCCTCCATGCTGTCCTGGGCACGGGAGGTGACCGCGGGCAGCCAGCAGCAGGACCTGGTCGAGCTCTACTGCGGCAACGGCAACTTCACCATCGCCCTGGCAGAGAATTTTCGCCGGGTTCTGGCCACCGAGATCTCGCGCACCTCGGTGGCAAGCGCCAGGGTCAATCTCGAGGCCAACGCGGTGACCAATGCCTTTGTCGCGCGGATGTCTGCCGAAGACTTCTCTTCTGCGCTCAAAGGGGAGAAAGCAGGCCGTCGAGTGGACGAGATGTGCCTGGGTGACTATGACTTCTCCACAGTGCTGGTGGACCCACCGCGGGCCGGTCTGGGCGCCGACAGCTGTGATCAACTGAGTGAATACCCGCGTATCGTCTATATTTCATGCAATCCGGACACCCTGGCCGTCAATCTCGAACAGCTCACCAGGACGCACCGCATCGTTCGTTTCGCTCTGTTTGACCAGTTCCCCTTCACCCATCACTGTGAGTGCGGGGTCTTGCTGGAACGGCGCTCCTGAGGCGCCAACGAGCCTAACGCAAGCGTGCTGTCAAGGGGGGATGCGTAACCGTCATGCTCCATGAGAAGGCGGGCATCTGGATGGGGGTGGGGTGGGGATTGGCGTAAGCTTGCCGAATGCGCCGGGAGCGCCGGATGCGTAGCGCCGCGCAGCACGCTCGTCACTACCTTTACACAGGCCACAGTGAAGTGGCCGCCGCCAACCGAGGTGAGGATGTTACACGTCGCACAGGATGACAGTCGCGAGGATCTGCTCAAGCAACTCGAGGAAAAGCTGGAAGGACGCCTCGATCAGGAAAAGGCCGGTCTGGTGGGTGACTTCGCTCGCCATTTCTACTCCACGGTGCCGCTGGAGGATCTCAGCGAGCGGCGCCTGGATGATCTGTACGGCGCCACCCTGTCGGTGTGGCACTTCCTGCAGCAGTTCGATCCGGCCTCACCCAAGGTCAAGGTCATGAACCCTGACTTCGAGGAGCACGGCTGGCAGTCGACCCACACCTTTGTCGCGGTGCTGCACGAAGACATGCCGTTTCTGGTCGACTCGGTGCGCATCGAGCTCAACCGTCGTGGCATGACCGTCCACGCCATCCACAATTCGGTCCTGTCGGTCGCTCGTGACAAGCAGCACCGGGTCGAGCGTGTGTCGTCTCCGGGTGAAAAGGACGCCCCCGAGCATCGTGAGTCGCTGATCGCCATCGAGGTGGATCGTCACTCCGACCCCGAGGAGCTGTCGGCCATCGAGCAGAGCATCCACGAGGTGCTGAAGGAAGTGCGCACGGCGGTGGCGGACTTCGATCCGATGCGCGCGCGCATCCGCGAGACCATCGACGAGCTCAAGAATTGCTGCCCGGGCCCGATCGACAAGGCCGATCACGACGAGGCGGTGGCCTTCCTCGAATGGATGCTGGAAGACAACTTCACCTTCCTCGGTTATGACGAGTTCACCGTCGACAAGGACAACGGTGGCCAGAGCCTCAATCAGGTCGATGGCAGCGAGCTCGGTCTGTTCCGTCTGTCCGATGCCCAGTATCGCCAGCGTATCCGCACCGACCAGGGGGTCGAGGGCGATCGCTACGTGCTGGTGCCGCAGCTTCTGTCATTCGCCAAGAGCGCCTTCCACGCCCGCGTCCACCGTCCCACCTATCCGGATTACGTGACCATCGATCGCTATGACGACAAGGGCAACGTCATCGGCGAGCGTCGCTTCCTGGGGCTGTTCACCGCTGGGGTCTACAACGACTCGCCGCGTCATATTCCGATCCTGAGGCGCAAGCTCAAGACGGTGATGGATATCGCCGGCTTCAACCCCAAGGGCCACAACGGTAAGCAGCTGACCCAGATCCTCGAGGTCTATCCCCGCGACGACCTGTTCCAGATCGACACCGACGAACTGGCCCAGACGGCGCTGGGTATCCTCGATATCCGTGAACGCCGTCGGGTGCGGCTGTTCATCCGCGAGGATCGTTTCGGTCGCTTCTATTCGTGCCTGGTGTTCGTACCGCGCGATGTGTTCTCGACCGAGCTTCGTCTGCGTCTGCAGAACCTGCTGTGCGAGGAACTCGACGCCACCTTCGGCGACTTCAACACCTACCTGTCCGAATCGGTGCTGGCGCGGATCCAGTTCATCCTACGCTTCAACGGCGACACGCCGACCGACTACGACATCAAGGCGCTGGAAGAGAAGCTGGCGCGGCTCGCCCGCAACTGGCGTGACGATCTGCTCAATGCCGCCATCGAAGGCTTCGGCGAGGAACACGCCAACCAGCTACTGGATCGCTTCCGCGACGCCTTCCAGGCCAGCTACCAGGAAGACTTCAGCGCCCGCACCGCGGTCTACGACCTGCAGCACATCGGCGAGCTGGACAACGGCAAGCCGCTGGCGCTGTCGCTGTACCGACTGATCGAGGAAGAGGGCAGCGGCGTCAACCTCAAGCTGTTCCACAAGCGCAAGCCGATTCCGCTGTCCGACGTGCTGCCGATGATGGAAAACCTGGGGCTCAGGGTCATCGGTGAGCGCCCCTACGAGGTCGAGGCGGTGGACGAGAGCTACTGGATCCACGACTTCGATCTGGAGCATCACACTGACACCGAGGTCAACCTGCAGGAGATGCGCAAGCCGTTCATCGAGGCCTTCCAGCGCATCTGGGCCGGCGAGGCGGACAATGACCGCTTCAACCGTCTGATCATCGGCGCCAACCTCGACTGGCGTGAAGTGGCGATGCTGCGCTCCTACGCGCGTTATCTGAAGCAGATCCGCTTCGGCATCTCCCAGAACTTCATCGCCAATGCACTGGTGGCCCACCCGCAGATCACCCGCGAGCTGGTGACCCTGTTCGAGCTGCGCTTCGATCCCGAGGATCGTCCCGCCGAGGGTGAGATCGAGGCCTGCGTAGAGCGCATCAATGGCCTGCTCGACGACGTCGCCAGCCTCAACGACGACCGGCTGCTGCGTCGTTACGTGGAGCTGATCCAGGCGACCCTGCGCACCAACTACTATCAGAAGACCGAAGATGGCGGCTTCAAGGACTACCTGTCGTTCAAGCTGGAACCGTCCAAGGTCACCGGCATGCCCAAGCCGCGCCCGATGTTCGAGATCTTCGTCTGCTCGCCGCGGGTCGAGGGTGTTCACCTGCGTGGTGGCAAGGTCGCCCGTGGCGGCCTGCGCTGGTCGGATCGCCACGAGGACTTCCGTACCGAGGTGCTCGGGCTGGTCAAGGCGCAGCAGGTCAAGAACTCGGTGATCGTGCCGGTGGGGGCCAAGGGCGGCTTCGTGTGCAAGCGCATGCCGGAAGGTGCCGATCGCGAGACCACCCAGAAGGAAGGCATCGCCTGCTACCAGACCTTCATCCGCGCGCTGCTGGACGTGACCGACAATCTGGTCGGTGGCGAGGTCGTCGAGCCGAAGAACGTGGTACGCCACGACGAGGCGGACCCCTACCTGGTGGTGGCGGCCGACAAGGGCACCGCCACCTTCTCCGACATCGCCAACGAGATTTCCATCGAGTATGGCCACTGGCTGGGTGACGCCTTTGCTTCCGGCGGCGCCAACGGCTACGACCACAAGAAGATGGGCATCACCGCCAAGGGCGCCTGGGAGTCGGTCAAGCGTCACTTCCGTGGCCTCGGCATCAATACCCAGTCCGACGAGTTCAGCGTGGTCGGTATCGGTGACATGGCCGGTGACGTCTTCGGCAACGGCATGCTGCTGTCCGAGACCATTCGCCTGGTCGGTGCCTTCAACCATATGCACATCTTCGTCGACCCGACGCCGGATGCGGCCAGTACCTTCAAGGAGCGTAAGCGCCTGTTCGAGATGCCGCGCTCCAGCTGGGAAGACTATGACACTTCGTTGATCTCCGAAGGCGGCGGTGTCTTCTCCCGTGCGGCCAAGTCGATCAAGATCACGCCGCAGATGAAGGAGGTCTTCGGCATCAGCGAAGACAAGCTGCCGCCCAATGAGCTGATCCAGGCGATGCTGCGCTCGAAGGTCGACCTGATCTGGAACGGCGGCATCGGCACCTACGTCAAGGCCAGCACCGAGACCGACGCCGAGGTCGGCGACAAGGCCAACGACGTGCTGCGCATCGACGGCAAGGAACTGAACTGCCGAGTGGTAGGAGAGGGCGGCAACCTTGGCCTGACCCAGCGCGGGCGCATGGAGGCGGCGGCGCGTGGTGTGCGCGTCAACACCGACTTCATCGACAACGCTGGCGGGGTCAACTGCTCCGACCATGAGGTCAACATCAAGATCCTGATCGATGAGGTGGTGGCCAACGGTGACATGACCGACAAGCAGCGCAATCAGCTGCTGGCGGACATGACCGAGGAAGTCAGCGAGCTGGTGCTGACCGACAACTATCGTCAGACCCTGGCGCTGGATCTGTCCGAGCGGCTGTCCCACCAGGGGATCGGGCCCTATCGCCGCTTTATCAGCGAACTGGAAGCGGCCGGTCAGATCGATCGCGAACTCGAGTTCCTGCCCTCCGACGAGGAGCTCCAGGAGCGTTCCGCCAATGACCAGGGCATGGTGTTGCCGGAGCTGTCGGTACTGATCTCCTACGCCAAGAGCACGCTCAAGGGCGACCTGATCGCCTCCGACGTGCCCGACGACGAGATCATCGCCCAGCACGCCACCCGGGCCTTCCCCCAGAGCCTGGTGGAGCGCTACCGCGACCAGGTCCTGAGCCACCGCCTGAAGCGCGAAATCGTGGCGACCCAGCTGGCCAACGATCTGGTCGACCACATGGGCATCGTGTTCACCCGCCGGCTGATCGACTCCACCGGCATGGGGCGTGCGGACATCGCGCGGGCCTACGTCATCGCCCGTGACAGCTTCCAGCTGCCCAAGCTGTGGGAGCAGATCGAAGCGCTCGACAATCAGGTCTCGACCGATATCCAGTACGGAATGATGCTCGACCTGATGCGCATGATTCGCCGCGCTTCACGCTGGTTCCTGCGCCATCGTTCGGGCCAGGCTGCCGGTGACTGCATCGAGTACTACCAGCCGCGTATTGCCCAGCTGCAGGAGAATATCGGCAAGCGTCTGCGTGGCGAGGAACTCGAGGCCTGGCAGGCCCGCCGTGACGAACTCGTCGACGCCGGGGTGCCCGAGGCGCTGGCCTCCACCGTGGCCGCGGCCGATAGCCTGTACGCGGCGCTGGGCATCATCCAGACCGCCCGCCAGGTCAACGAGAAGCCGCAGAAGGTGGCCGAGGTCTGCTACGAGATCGGCGCCCGTCTGGAGCTGCCGTGGATGATCCAGCAGGTTACCGCCTTGCCGGTGAAGGATAGCTGGCAGGCCCAGGCGCGGGAGACCTTCCGCGACGACATCGAGCGTCAGCAGATGGCGTTGACCGCCAGCGTGATGAAGATGGAGAGCGGCGCCCGCGATACCGCCGGACGTGTCGATCAGTGGCTCAAGCACCACGAGTCCATGCACAAGCGCTGGTGCCGCCTGATCAACGAGGTCGACAGTGGCGCCCAGGGCGGCTTCCCGCTGTTTGCCGTGGCGGTGCGTGAGCTGGTGGATCTGGCCGAGAGCAACAGCGAGGTCTAGACCCCGGGTCAGTGAGTCGACCACTAGAGGACGCCCACGGGCGTCCTCGTCGTAGCCGACACCGATCGAGTGAATCCGTGACGTTGGTTCACACAAGGTGGCGGTTCACACCAGGTGGCGGTTCACACAATGCAAGAAGGGCGCCCCTGGGGGCGCCCTTCTTGCGTCTGGCCTTCGTAGGCCTTGTCGGCAACCAACGGACCGAGGCTTAGCGGCAGCTGATGCTCCAGATCGCCTTGAAGCCTTCGCTATCGTCGTTCAGCGCCGCCAGGTTGGTGTCTTCGTTGACGGTGCCGCCTTCGACCATGGCCTCGGCGCGCTCACGCTTTTCCGGGCTGGTGTTGGGGCCAAGCACCTGTTGCTCCTCGATGATGAATTCGTCGCGATCCTGGGCCTCGCACTGCTCCAGTGCGCGTTCCTTTGCCTCTTCCAGGGCTTCCTGGCGATCATCGCCGAGCCCGGTGACGATGTAGTCGGTGCTCTCTTTCTCCATCGAGGCGCTGTCGCTGGCGCAGCCGGCAAGGCCGAGGGCGGCAACGGCGCCGAGGGCAAGCATCATGGGGCGAGTCTTGATCATCATGCGGTCTCTCCTTTTCCGTCTCGGGGATCCCTATTTCCAGCAGGGATGGGCGCTTGTCACCCGCGCCTTGCTGACCATGCTAACGAATCAGCACAGCAGCACAAGAGTAGCGTACCGGCGACGGGGGGTGTCGCAGACGGGAGACGGCAGGCAAGGGACGGCAAACAAGAGTCGGCAACCAAGAGCCGGTAGATAAGTGACAGCAGACGAGGGGGCGCACGAAGCGGGAGGCAAGAGTCGGTAGACAAGAGCCGGTAGATAAGTGACAGCAGATGAGGGGGCGCACGAAGCGGGAGGCAAGAGTCGGTAGACAAGAGCCGGTAGATAAGCGACAGCAGACGAGGGGCGTACCAAGCGGGAGGCAGGAATCGGTAGATAGGCGACGAGGTGGCGGGACCACCGATCGGCCATCAGTGCCCGTGGGGCAGTGATGGCCGGTCGATGAATCCGCTCAGCGAAGCGCTACAGCAGGAAGATCGTCGCCAGGCCGAGGAAGGACATGAAGCCGATCACGTCGGTGACGGTGGTCAGAATGACCGAGCCGGACAGCGCTGGATCGATGTTCATGCGCTTGAGCACGAGGGGAATCACGATGCCGCAGACCCCGGCGGCCAGCATGTTGATGACCAGGGCGGCGGCGATGATCACGCCGATCGCCACGCTCTTGAACCAGAGCACCGCCAGCACCGCCACCACCAGTGCCCAGACGATACCGTTGAGCAGGGCAATGCCGACCTCCTTGCGCAGCAGCCAGTTGCTGTTGGTCTTGCTGATCTGGCCAAGGGCGAGGCCGCGAATGGCCAGGGTCAGGGTCTGGCTGCCGGCGATGCCGCCCATGCTGGCGACGATCGGCATCAGTACCGCCAGCGCCACCACCTTCTCCAGGGCATCCTCGAACTGACCGATGACCCAGGCGGCGAGAAAGGCGGTCAGCAGGTTGATGCCGAGCCATACCGCACGACGCTTGGCGCTGGGCAAAACCGGCGCGAACAGGTCTTCCTCCTCGTCGAGGCCGGCCATGTTCATCAGCGCCTGTTCGGAGTTCTCCTGGATGACGTCGACGATATCGTCGATGACGATACGGCCGATCAACATGCCGTCGTTGTCCACCACCGGGGCCGACGTCAGGTCGTGGGTCTGGAACAGGGTGGCCACGTCGCGGGACTTCATGTCGCCCTGGATGACGTCGACGTCGGCGTCCATCAGCTCCGCCACCGAGGTCTCCTGATCATGGGAAACCAGCCGGGCCAGCGGCAGCACGCCGACGAAGTGGCCGATGCGGTCCACCACCATCAGGTTGTCGGTGTTGTCCGGGATCGACTCCTTCCAGCGCAGGAAGCGTTGCACTGTCTCGAGGGTGACGTCGGAGCGCACCCCGATGGCGTCGGTGCGCATCAGGCGCCCGGCGCTGTCTTCCTCGAACGACAGGGTCTCCTGCAGACGAGTGCGCTGCATCTCGTCCATGGTGCGCAGCATGTCCTCGGCCACCTGCTTGGGCAGGTCCTCGAACAGCTCTGCCAGGTCGGCGGTGTCCAGGCTTGCCGTGGCGGCGACGATCTCCTCGGGGTCCATGTCCTCGAGCAGGGTGCTGCGCACCTCGTCATGGACGTGCAGCAGGACCTCGCCGTCGTCCTCCGCCGGTACCTGTTCCCATAGCCTGATGCGCTCGCTCAGCGGCAGCGATTCGAGCAGCAGGGCGACCTCGGCGGGTTCGAGATCCTCCAGGGCCTCGGAGACCTCCTGGGGGTTCTCGTCTTCCAGGGCCAGGTGGATGCGCGACAGCTGGCTTTCAAACGTCTCGGTCACTTCTGTCATGGGCCCTCCCGGCATATGTCGCTGACTGACAAGACAACGATCGTGTCCTACGTTGATGGAGTTAGTAGAACACAACTATTTACAAAGAAAAGGAGTGGCGAATGGCTGGATCGAGCGAGGGCTACCACGAACCGGTGGAAGAGTTGACGGCGCAGACCCGGGATTACCATCGCGCCATCGTGTCGTTGATGGAGGAACTGGAGGCAGTCGACTGGTACAACCAGCGAGTTGACGCCTGTCAGGACGAAGATCTACGCAAGATCCTCGAACATAACCGTGATGAGGAAAAGGAGCACGCGGCCATGACCCTGGAGTGGCTGCGCCGCAAGGATCCCGCCATGGACAAGTATCTACGCGAGTTTCTGTTTACCGAAGGGGACATTGGACACTGACGACCTGGGATGAAAGCCCGTTTGGGCAAAACGGCTGAGGTCTGATTCAGGAAGTCGTCGTGGCGTCGCGGCTGCGCTATACTCGCGCCCGGCCGCGCGCCCTCGTCCTTTTTCGCCTCGGAGACGCCATGTACGATCTCGCCCGCTCCCTGTTGTTTCGCCTGGATCCCGAACGGGCCCACGGCCTGTCCTTGACGTCGCTGGACTGGGCGGCGCGCGTGAAGGCGACGCGGTTGCTGGCAGGTGCCCGCGTGGACGATCCGGTCAACGTGATGGGCTTGAGCTTCCCCAACCGTATCGGCCTGGCGGCGGGGCTCGACAAGAACGCCGATCACCTCGACGCCCTGGGGGCGCTGGGCTTCGGCTTCGTCGAGGTCGGCACCGTGACCCCCAGGGCCCAGTCCGGCAACCCCAAGCCCCGGCTGTTCCGCCTGCCCGAGCGTGGCGCCATCATCAATCGCATGGGGTTCAACAACCTCGGCGTGGATCACCTGGTGGAGCAGGTAAAGGCCAGCCGCTACCGCGGGGTGATCGGCATCAATATCGGCAAGAACCTGACCACCTCGGTGGAGGACGCCGGTGACGACTACCTTTACTGCCTGGAGCGGGTTCACGCTCACGCCGACTACGTGGCGGTCAATATCTCGTCACCGAATACTCCGGGGCTACGCAACCTGCAGTTCGGCGACCACCTCGATGAGTTGCTCGGACGCCTGCGCTCGACAGGCACTCGCCTCGATGAACAGAGTGGGCGTCGTGTGCCGCTGGCGGTAAAGATCGCCCCGGACATGGACGAGGAAGAGGTCGTTCTGGTGGCGCGGGCGCTGGCGGACAATGGCATCGACGCGGTGATCGCTACCAACACCACGGTATCCCGTGAAGCGGTGCAAGGGCTTGCGCACGCCGATGAGCAGGGCGGACTGTCGGGTTGCCCGGTGTTCGATGCCTCCAACCTTGTGATCGAGCGGCTGCGCCAGGCGTTGCCCGACATGCCGATCATCGGCGTCGGCGGCGTCGACAGTGGCCAGGCGGCGGTGGCCAAGCGTCAGGCAGGGGCGGATCTGGTGCAGGTGTATTCGGGCTTTATCTACCGCGGACCGGGGCTGGTCCGGGAGTGCGCCAGGGCGCTGGCGTCGGCGCGCTGAAAGGGCGGGCAGCAAAAAGCCCATGGCGTCTTGTGCCATGGGCTTGGCGGGTCTTTCCTTTACCTCGACAGTACTGCGTTATCAGAGCACCATGGGGTTCTTGTGAATGCCGGACACTCCCGTCATGCCCGACCACTGGTCCCCACGACCTTCACGCCAACCGCTCATCCAGTATTCCCGTAGATTGATGTCCTGGCTGGGGCAGTCATCGCGGGATCTACCCGAGAGACCGGCCTTGTAGCCATGTACATAGGCACGCTGGAAGCGATCACGTTTCTGTCGTTTCATGGGTCTACCTCGTGACAAAGGTACCAATCTGACCTGCCCCTGCGGGAAATTCGGGGGATGCAAGCGGCAGGCCCGTGATGCCCAAGCCCTGCGATGTGCAGGCTCTCCCGAGTCGCACGAAATGAAGGCTTGTTGACAGGGACACATGTGTCGTATCTCGTAGCTACCATTCCATTGATAGCGTAAGCCGCTCGGCATTGTCGACTGTTGTTTTGTAACAACCTGTTCACCTTGTCGTCATGAAATGGTTAACCGAATAATGGCTTTCGCAGTCATCATTAATGTAGGAGAAGCAAGTGCCTGAGAAGCTTGACCTTCTGGCAACCTGTCCGCGGGGCATCGAACAACTGTTAGCCGACGAGCTAGTCACATTCGGCTTGACACCGGGCAAGACCACCGTGGCAGGCGTGAACGCCGAGGGCGATCTCGAGGGTGCCTACCGGGCCTGCCTGTGGTCGCGCCTGGCCAACAGGGTCATCCTGTGTCTGTCGCGGACGGAAGGCGTCGAAACGCCGGATGCCCTGCACGATGCCGCCGCCGCCGTCGACTGGCAGCGCCATCTGCCTGCCGGTGCCACCATCGCGGTGGACTTTCATGGTCGTAGTGACGAGATTCGACATACCCGCTTCGGCGCCCAGACGGTCAAGGATGGCGTGGTCGACCGTCTTGGTGCGGCCGGCCAGGCGCGTCCCGATGTCGACGTCCGTAATCCCGACGTGCGCCTCTATGCCCACCTGCACCGTGGCCGCTTGACGCTGGGCATCGACCTGTCCGGCGACAGCCTGCACCGGCGCGGCTATCGTCGCGATACCGGCCACGCCCCGCTCAAGGAAAACCTGGCGGCGGCGCTGCTGGTGCGCGCCGGCTGGCCGGAGTTGGCCAAGCAGGGCGCGCCGCTGGTTGACCCCATGTGTGGCTCGGGCACGCTGTTGATCGAGGCCGCGCTGATGGCCGCCGACATGGCGCCCAACCTGAACCGGGAGCGCTTCG
>NZ_JAMXRY010000044.1:0-42212 GCF_024124525.1 Halomonas sp. OfavH-34-E
TGGCCATGGCGACGCGGCGCTACGTCGATCGCCATCTGGATACCGCCGCGCTACTGCGCTGCTTCGGCGCGTCCCAGCGGGACCTGGCGCGTATCTTTACGTTCCAGCTGGCCGGTCTGGCGCTGGTGGCCTCGCTGATCGGCGCGCTTCTGGGGCTGGCGGGGCAGGCGTTGCTGCTGGCCTTGATGCAGCGTTTTCTGCCGCTGGAGCTGCCGCCCCCCGGAGCCTTGCCGTTGTGGCTGGGCGTGCTGACGGCACTGGCCGTGCTGGCCGGCTTTGCCGGGCCGACCCTGCTGCGCTTGAAGCGGGTTAGCGCACTCAAGGTACTGCGCCGGGAGCTGGACCCCTTGCCTGCCTCCGGTTGGTCGCTGCTGCTGGCGGCGGCGCTGGCCTTCGGTGCTCTGCTTTGGCTGTACTCCGGCAGCCTGGGGCTGGCGGCGGGACTCTTGGCCGGCGGCATGGTGGCGTTGGGCGTACTGTGGGGCCTGGCGGGCTTGATCCTCGATGGACTGTTGCGTCTGGCCGCGCGGCTCGACGGTGGTGATCCCGCTGGTCTGCGCGGGTCGTTGCGTCTGGGCGCTCGGCAGTTGGCGCGCCGTCGCAACGCCAGCCTGGGGCAGATGCTGGCGTTCGCGGTGACCTTCTTCGCCATGACCATGATCGCCCTGGTGCGGGGCGATCTGTTGACCACCTGGCAGGCGCAGTTACCCGAGGACACACCCAATCACTTCGCGATCAATATCCAGCCCGGCGAGCGCGACGACTTCGAGCAGCGGCTCGAGGCCATCGCCGAGGCCAGCAGTGATCTCTACCCCATGGTCCGCGGGCGTATCACCGCGATCAACGGCCAGCCGCCGAGGCAGGCCGTGCCCCCCGAGGCGAGGGGAGAAAACGCCCTGCGCCGGGAGCTCAACCTGACCTGGCGGGAGGACCTGCCGAGCGGTAATCGTCTGGTGGCCGGCGAATGGTTTGCCTCGCGCGCCGAGGCCGGCGGCTGGCTCGACGAGGTGGACGCCCAGCCGTCCTCGGCGCCCGCAGGCGATGACGTCGCCGAGACGGCGCCGATCTCCATGGAACGAGAACTGGCAGAACGTCTGGGGCTGGCGCTGGGGGATCGTTTAAGTTTCACCATCGGCGCCGACACCCTGGTCGGTGAGATCACCAGTCTCCGCGACCTCGATTGGGACAGCTTCAAGCCCAACTTTTACGTGATCTTCCCGCCTGGTGTGCTGGAACGCTACGGCCATAGCTACATCACCGCCTTCTATCTGGAGCAGCAGCAGAAGCGCGAACTGGGGAGCCTGGTCCAGGCCTTCCCGGGGGTGACGCTGCTCGACGTGGATGCCCTGCTGGGGCAGGTCCGTGAGGTGCTGGGGCACGTGACCCGGGCGGTGGAAGTGGTGCTGGCCTTCGTGCTGCTGGCCGGGGTCAGTGTGCTCTACGCCGCGTTGATCGCCAGTCAGCCGGTACGTGCCCACGAAAGCGGCTTGTTGCGCGTCTTTGGCGCAGGTTCCCGTCTGCTCGCGCGGGTGCAGTGGGCTGAATTTGCCGTTCTGGGACTGGCCAGCGGCCTGATGGCGGCGCTGCTGGCGGAGGTCGCCACGGCCGCGTTATATCTGCTGTGGCTGGATCTGCCGCCGCGGGTGCATCCCTGGGTCTGGCTGCTGGTCCCGACGCTCGGCGCTGTGGTACTGGGCTTGGTAGGGCATCTGTTGTCCCGGGGCATTCGGCGCCAGGCGCCGGCGGCGAGCCTGGGGCTGCTGGGCGAGGCCTGAAAGGCGAATCATGGCATGAAAGGGTGAATCGCCTCACGAAACGCGAAGCGCCTCATGCAAAGCGATGCGCCTCATGCAAAGCGATGCGCCTTATGCGAAGCGAAGCGCCTTATGAACAGGGAAGTGCGTCATGAAGGAGCGACGATGACCAGGACCAAGGTGGCAAAGGGAAAGAAGCGGGGCTCAACCAGCAACGCCTCTCGCAAGAGCGCCTCCGGCAAGACCATGTCCGCCGAGGAGTGTCAGCGGTTTCGCCTGCTGTCGGCCCAGCTGGAATTGGCCCAGCGAGCGGATCGGGCAGTGGTAGTGCTGGTGGCCGGCCACGCCGCCACCGGCAAGGGCGAGCTGATCAACCTGCTCAACCACTGGCTGGAGAACCGGTTGACCGAGGTGCACGCCCTGGTGCCCGGCGACGAGGAGCGCCGACGACCTTACTGGTGGCGATTCTGGCGGCGTCTTCCAGGGCGTGGCCGGCTCGGGGTGTTCGTCCATGGCTGGGTCGGCGATGCGGTGCTGGCGCGGGCCTCCCGCGCCTTGGGTGAGGGCGCCTACAATGACCGCATCGAACAGATGCGTCAGTTCGAGGCGGAGCTTGCCGCCGACGGAGTTCGCCTGGTCAAGCTGTGGCTGCAGATCGATGCAGACACCCAGCGACAACGACTCGAGGCCTGGGCCGCCGACCCGGCCAGTCGCTGGCAGGTCACCGACGAAAAGTGGCGCCGCCACGCCCAGCATGGCCTGCTCGATGAGCTTGCCCGCGACCTGCGTGCGCGCACCCACTGTCGCCACAGTCCCTGGATCGAGCTCGACGCGAGCCCCGGCAACGACCTGCTGCCCCAGGTGGCCGAAGTCCTCGAGAAGGTCATGGCAAGCCCTGTCCCGGCCCTCGAGCGCCCCGAGACTCCCCCACTGAATGCCATCGCTCCCCCTCGGCTCGACGCCCTCGAGCATGACGACCCGCCCCCCCGACTCAAGAAGCGCGACTACAGCGAGCGCCTGGCCGACGCCCAGGCCAGGCTGGCCCAGCTGGCGCGCAGTGCCGCGCGCCAGGGAGTGCCGTTGGTGGTGGTGTTCGAGGGCCATGACGCTGCCGGCAAGGGCGGCGGCATCCATCGCCTGACCTCGGCGATGGATGCACGTCAGTACCGTGTGCATCAGATCGCTGCGCCCACCGAGGAGGAGCGCCTGCACCCGTGGCAGTGGCGCTTCTGGCATCGTCTGCCCCGCGATGGCCGGGTGGCGATCTTCGACCGCTCCTGGTATGGCCGGGTGCTGGTGGAACGGGTCGAAGGCCTCGCCGATGAGCGGGACTGGCGACGCGGCTTTGAAGAGATTCGCCAGTTCGAGGCGCGCCTGCTCGAGCACGGCACCGTGCTGGTCAAGCTGTTCCTGGCCATCGACAAGGACGAGCAGCTCGAGCGTTTCGAAGCCCGGGCCGAGACTCCTCACAAGCGGCACAAGCTCACCGACGAGGATTGGCGCAACCGCGAGCGCTGGGACGACTACCAGCAGGCCATCGACGAGATGTTCGCGGAAACTCATGCCCCTGGCGGCGAGTGGGTGCTGATCGACGCCAACGACAAGCGTCGGGCGCGCCTGGCGGTGATCGAGGAGGTGAGTCGGCGGTTGTCGGCGCGCCTGCCGCTGGATTGAGTGACCGATGTCCTGTCAACACTGCTGAAGGCCTGTCGACGGGTTCGTTCAGGCGCTACAGTGAAGGCTGACACAACTGCCGTATCGGCAAAGATCGTTGGCGTTTGCCAGGTTCTATTTTCACACCGGAGGTGAAAGTTCATGAAGTGCCGTCTGTCTTCCCGCCACGCCGTCCCTTTCGTGGCGCTGCTTTCTCTGGGGGCGAGCGTCGCCCAGGCCGACGCCGAACGTCTCGAGGCTGACCTGCGTGCGGCCCTGGAGCGTGAAGGTACCCTC
Organism: Halomonas sp. OfavH-34-E; assembly: GCF_024124525.1. NCBI lineage: Bacteria > Pseudomonadati > Pseudomonadota > Gammaproteobacteria > Oceanospirillales > Halomonadaceae > Halomonas > Halomonas sp. OfavH-34-E. The sequence goes on from NZ_JAMXRY010000044.1 coordinate 3,705, forward strand.
GAGATCGGCGAGGTATCCGATGAGCTGCTCGGCAGCACCACCAGTGCCGAGAACCTGACCCTGACCGGCGACAGCGGCGAACGCCTGACCATCGCGCGCTACCTGGTCGAGGGCGACTACGACGCGCCGGAAGAAGTGGTGCTCGAGGACATCGAGCTGGTCGACCGGGGCGCCAGCATGCTGCTTGAGCGGCTGGTGTTCGAGGAGCCCGGCCAGCCTGTGCTCGATCTGCGTGATCTGCCCTGGGATGAAGACAACCCGCTGGCCGGGATTAGCCTGGAAGGACTGGTGATGGATCAGCGCCAGGGCAAGGTGGGGGCTGACCTTCCCTGGGGCGACTATCCCGGACGCATCGAGATCCAGAGCCTGGGCGCCAGCGACGTCAGCGCCGATGCCATCGGCAGCCTGACGCTGACCGGGATGAGCGGCTCCAGCGACAACTTCGAGGAGCTCGGGGCCGGAACCTTCTCGCTGCCGTCACTCAGTCTGACCGGCCTCAAGGGGCTTGCGAGCGACGCGCCCACGGTGGACGCCCTCGAGCTCGAGGACCTGGAGATCGCCACCGATCGCCTGGTGGCAAGCCTTGAGCATCTGGTGGCCGACGGCGACATGAACGACGGCGAGTACAGCGGGCGCATGGACAACCTGACGGTGGATCTGGCCAGGATGATCGAGCTGGCGCCGGTGGACGAGCGCACCCAGCTACGTCTGGTCAGCAACGTGCTGACCGATGGCTCCGGACAGCTCACCCTGGACGCCGACATGGACGGTACCTGGGAGGCCAGCGGTGCCAATGGCCAGGTGGCCAGCCGTTTCGAGATGACCGCAGCCGATGCCTTCCGCCTCGGCTTCGACAGTGACCTGCCGGTAAACCTGCCCAAGGGCCAGGACCCTGCGGCCTACTTTGCCGGCCTCGAGGACTGGACCGAGCTGGACACCCAGGGCGGCGACGTCTCGCTCAGTCTCAGCGATCTGGGCGTGTTCGGGCGTATCGCACCGGTGGTGGCAGCGACCCAGGGGGTGTCCGAAGACGCCCTGCTCGAACAGCTCAGGACCCAGTCCGAAGGCTTCGGCATCATGATGGGACCGCAGATCGGCGCGGTGCTCACGGGGCTGGTGCAGATGATGGCCGGTGAGGCCAGCGAGATGTCAATCGACCTCAGCCTGCCACCCAGCCGACAGCTCCAGAAGCTGGCCCAGGACCCGCTGGGGCTGCCCCAGGCGTTGTCCATGGAAGTCACGATGGACTAGGGCTTGGCCGAAGGGTCGTGGCGCCCGCCGGCGTTTCGGGCTGAGCCTGGAAAAGAGCGCCCGGTGGGCCACGCTTCAGTCTGACTGAAGCCAAGATGAGAAATCATGCAGCAGCCCATGACGGTCTTTCATGTGAAAGCGGTCATGGGCTGCGCTATGATGGCGGCCCGCTTTTCGCGATTGCCCCTTGAATCCCCCGCTGCGAGGTTATGCCGCCGATGTTCAGCCGTGATATGCAGATTGCCGGTTTCGATGATGCCCTGTTCGATGCGATGCAGAAGGAAGTCGCCCGTCAGGAGGCTCACATCGAGCTGATTGCCTCCGAAAACTACGCCAGCCCCCGGGTGATGGAAGCCCAGGGTAGCCAGCTGACCAACAAGTACGCGGAAGGCTATCCCGGCAAGCGTTACTACGGTGGCTGCGAGTACGTCGACGTGGTCGAGCAGTTGGCCATCGACTATGCCAAGGAGCTGTTTGGCGCGAGCTACGCCAACGTCCAGCCGCACTCAGGCTCCCAGGCCAACGGCGCGGTCTTCCAGGCCCTGGTCAAGCCCGGTGACACCGTGCTGGGCATGAGCCTCGACGCCGGCGGTCACCTGACCCACGGCGCCCGCCCGAACTTCTCCGGCAAGCACTACAATGCCGTGCAGTACGGCATCGACGAGTCCGGCCGCATCGACTACGACGAGGTGGCCCGCCTGGCCCGCGAGCACCAGCCGAAGATGATCATCGCCGGTTTCTCCGCCTACTCCCAGATCATCGACTGGGCACGCTTCCGCGAGATCGCCGACGAGGTGGGTGCCTTCCTGCTGGTGGACATGGCCCACGTGGCCGGCCTGGTTGCCGCCGGTGTCTACCCGAATCCGCTGCCCCACGCCCATGTGGTCACCACCACCACCCATAAGACCCTGCGCGGTCCCCGTGGTGGCCTGATCCTGTCCGCCGAGAACGACGCCGACATCGAGAAGAAGCTGCAGTCTGCGGTCTTCCCCGGTGGCCAGGGCGGCCCGCTCGAGCACGTCATCGCGGCCAAGGCGATCTGCTTCAAGGAGGCCATGGCGCCCGAGTTCAAGACCTACCAGCAGCAGGTGGTCAAGAACGCCCAGACCATGGCCAAGGTATTTATCGAGCGTGGCTACGACGTGGTCTCCGGCGGCACCGAGGATCACCTCTTCCTGCTGTCGCTGATCAAGCAGGGCCTGACCGGCAAGGACGCGGACGCGGCCCTGGGTCGTGCCCACATCACCGTCAACAAGAACGCCGTGCCCGGTGATCCGCAGAGCCCCTTCGTGACCTCTGGCCTGCGTATCGGCACCCCGGCGGTCACCACCCGTGGTTTCGGCGAGAGCGAGTGCGGTGATCTGGCTGGCTGGATCTGCGACATCCTCGACGTCATGGCCAAGGGCGAGTCCACCGAGGCCATCGAGGCCGAGGTCAAGGCCAAGGTGGAAGAAGTCTGCACCCGTCTGCCGGTCTACGGCTGAGTGCCCGGCGGGGTGACCCGCCGCTCAGGCCACCAAAGACACCCCCGAGAGCTCCGCTCTCGGGGGTGTCGTCGTTCTGGGGCTGTGTGCTTGCAGCGGGGCGTCGGCTGTCGATGCACCATTGTGGTGCCTTATCCTGCACCGGGCACGGCCGCGTCCGCCCCGGACCTGACGGGGCCTCGTTGCGCTGACGTCTACATTCCCTTCATCTGCTTGTTTTCCCGTTGCTCTTCTCAGCGATGGCGCAGCCCTTGCTTTGTATCTCGGTGAACACTTTTGATGCGAAGGTCCCACCATGCACGCCAGCACGACTCCCCGAATCGGTGCCTTCGACGGGCCCAGGCTGCTGTTCACCGACCTGGATGGCTCGCTGCTCGACCACCATGACTACGGCTGGAAGCCCGCCGAGCCCTGGCTCGATGCCCTGCGTGAGGCCGGCGTTGCGGCGATCCCGGTGACCAGCAAGACCCGCAGTGAACTGCTCGGGCTGCGCCAGCAGCTCGGCCTCGCCGATCGCCCCTTTATCGCCGAGAACGGCGCGGTGATTGCGCTGCCCCCCAGCTGGTGTCACGCCCGACGTGAGGGACAGCCGGGCCCGGATGGCCTGGTGATCCGCACCCTCGGGGTGGATATCGGGCTGATTCGCCGGCGGGTGGCGATCTGGCGTGAGCGGCTGTCCGCGCGCTTTCTGACCATGAGCGAGATGGCGCTGGAGGACGTGGTGGCCTTCACCGGTCTGGATGAACAGGAGGCTCGCCTGGCACGCCTGCGCGAGGGCAGCGAGCCGCTGTTGTGGGAAGACGACGAAGCGCTGCTGCAGCGCTTTCGCGAGGGCCTGGCCAGTGACGGCCTGCGCATGACGAGGGGCGGGCGCTTCTGGCACGTGCTCGGCGACACCGACAAGGGCCAGGCGGTGCAATGGCTGTGCGCCCGCTTCGAGGCGCTCAAGGGCCGACGCCCCGAGACCCTGTCGCTGGGCGATGGCCCCAACGATGTCGCCATGCTCGAGGCCACCGATGCGGCGGTGGTGATTCGTGCCCGCCATGGCCTCGACGTGTCCCCGTGCCAGCCGCGCTTGTATCGCAGCGAGGCGCTGGGCCCCTGGGGCTGGGCCGAGGGGGTTGCGCACTTCTGGGGAGAGCAGGACGCGGCGGAGCCTGCCAGCAGCGCTGAGGCCGGCAGCACCGATGCCGGCGGCGCCGACGACAAGGATCATCACAAGCTGGGCGAGGAGGGTGAGGCATGAGCGATTTCCACCAGAACGGCATCATCACCGACTTTCACAACCTGACCCGGCGCAAGGTCGAAGACCTGGAGGCGGATCTGGAGCGCTTCGGCCGCCAGCGCCCGCTCGGGCTGATCCTGCCGTCATTGTACTCGGAGCTGGAAGGACCGGCGCTGGACGCCATCGTCGAGTCGCTGGCCCAGGCGAGCTATCTGTCGGAGATCGTGATCGGCCTCGATCGTGCCGACCGGGACCAGTTTCTGCGGGCACGCGAGTTCTTTTCGCGCCTGCCCCAGCACCATCGCATCCTGTGGAATGACGGCCCGCGCCTGAGCGCGCTGGACGCGCAGCTGGCCGAGGAAGGCCTGGCGCCACAGCAGCCGGGCAAGGGCCGCAATGTGTGGTTCTGTGCGGGCTATGTGCAGGCATCCGGGCGCACCGCCGCGGTGGGGCTGCATGACTGCGATATCCTGACCTACGACCGCGGCCTGCTGGCACGGCTGATGTATCCGGTGGCCCACCCACGCTTCAACTACGCCTTCTGCAAGGGCTACTACCCGCGTATCGCCGAGGGCAAGCTCAACGGCCGGGTCTCCCGGCTGATGGTGACCCCGCTGCTGCGGGCGCTAAAGATCATGCACGGGCCCTTGCCTTACCTGGACTACCTGGACAGCTATCGCTACCCGCTGTCGGGGGAGTTCTCGATGCGTACCGAGGTGCTGGACAACATCCGTATCCCCGCCGACTGGGGGCTGGAGATCGGGGTGCTGTCCGAGGTCCACCGCGACCACTCCACCAATCGGCTGTGTCAGGTGGATATCGCCGACGTCTACGACCACAAGCATCAACCGGTGTCCGCCGATGACGCGGCCACCGGGCTCAACCGCATGAGCCTGGATATTGCCAAGGCGCTCTATCGCAAGCTGGCCACCCAGGGTGTGGGGTTCTCGTCGGAAGGCTTTCGTACCCTCAAGGCCACCTACTATCGCCTGGCCCTCGATCTGATCGAGGCCTACGACCACGACGCCACCATGAACGGGTTGAGCCTGGACCGTCACGCCGAGGAGCAGGCGGTGGAGTTGTTTGCCGCCAATCTGATCGAGGCCGGTAACGCCTTTCTCGACAACCCCAGGGAGAAGCCCTTTATCCCGAGCTGGAACCGTGTGCGGGCGGCCTTGCCGGACCTGCCCGAACAGCTATATAGCGCGGTAGAGGCCGATAACGCGGGGGATGTCTAAGGCTTTGACGAAAAGTGTCTGCGCTCGGTAATACGGCGTTAAAAATCAGGTCAAAATGCTCATTTACACCACGTAAACTGCGCTTTCTCACCGATTTTTGCCTTGTCTAACCATCGCTCGTCGACTTTTCGTATAAAGCCGGCAACGGGCTGGCACAGAAGGCCAGCGCCTTGATCAACCCTGTCAGTCGGGCTCCGGCCCCATGATGGTATGGAACAGTTCTTCGCTCGGCAGGCCTTGGCTCATCTCGAGCTTGCCATCGTTGCGATAGACGATGCCCGGGGTCGCCACCATGCCGAAGCTGCGAAACAGTTCGTGGTTGCTCTGCAGGCGCTGCTCCAGGTCTCTGGGCAGTTGGCGCATGGGCTCAATCGGATCGCCGCTCTCATGGGCGCGGAGGGCGGCCTGAGGGTCATCGGCGGCCAGCATCGTGACCGCCTGGCGCGGACTTTCGGGGTCGAGGATACCGACCATCACGTGGCGTAGCTGGACCTGGCCGCTTTCGACGAAGGGCCGGCTCTGCTGCCACAGGCGGGTGCAGTAGGGGCAGTTGGGATCGGTGAACACATAGACGATGCGCTCGGCGTCGGGATCGCCGTCGGCGATCCAGGCGCTGTCCTCAAGGCTCTGCCAGGTGGTCTCGTCCTGGGGGCCGCGTACCAGGCGCTCCAGCGGCGCCTCCGACAGATTGTTGGCGTCGGCATCGATCAGATTGCCGACGATGGCGTGCTCGCCATCCTCGGTGACGAAGATGGTCATCGGCTGTCCGCGATGGCTGGCGGCGAAGCCGCTGAGTCCACCCGGCGCGTCGAATTCACCGTGCACCTCAAGACCTTCCTCTTCCAGCGCTTCGATGGGGGCGGGGTGGTCCTCTGCCTCGACGCTGGACAGTGGCATCAGGCCGAAGGCCACCGCCGCCAGGGTCATGAAGGAACGCTGATGGCGGGGCAGGTCGGGGAGGCGGGGCAGTCGGGGGCGGCGGGGCATGTCGTTACTCTCCGGCATCTTGTAGGACGAATCCCGCGACAAGCGAGAATCACTCGCACTAGGACAGCAGCAAACGCCATCGGTTCGACCGCTGACGTCGCCGGGCAGTGAAAGCGCCAGGGCCGCGCTGTTGTGTGATACACCGAGCGCGCGGTGGCTTATCTGTCGGTGCGCACCAGCCACAGTGAACGATAGGGGGCCAGGGTGTCGACGGGCCGCCAGGCGCCTCCTTCCAGCAGGTCCTGCCAGCCGGACTGGTCGAGGCCGTCCAGTACCAGTGGCTGAGGCCGATCGGTGACGTTGTGAATGGCCAACAGTCGACGGCCATCGTCCAGGGGGCCGCGCTGTATCGCCAGCAGTTCCGGTGGTGTGGGGATGACCGTCTGGGCCGCATCGGGGTGGAAGCAGGGTTCCCTGCGACGGATCTCGAGGCGTCGGGTGAGGGCGAAGAACACCTCGCGGGTCGGCGTGTGACGGCTGTCCAGCAGAGGTTCCAGCTCCTGGCGGTCCCAGCGCTTGCGATTGATCGAACGCAGGCGCCCGCTGCGTTCGACCCCGTCGTGGTCGTTCTGGGTGGCGGTCAGGCAGTGCAGGTAGACGCCGGGGATACCCTTCAGCACCAGCATCAGGTGCTGGCTCAACAGGAAGCGCTCGACCTGCCACGGGTCGGGGCCGCGCCGGGTGCCGCTCATGGCGTCGAACCAGGTGATATTGAGCTCGTAGGGGCTGTCGCTGCCGTCGGCCTGCCGGCGCATGCTGACGAAGCCACCGAAGCGCTGCATCAAGGAGACCAGGGCGTCGATCTCGTGGCCTTCCAGCCAGCCTTCCAGCGGGCGCACGCCAATGCCATCGTGGCTGGCGGTGAAGTTCAGATAGCTGCAGCCGGCGGGGAGCTCGGGCAGGCTGTCGAGCCAGCGCGCCAGGGTGCCGGCCTCGCCACTGGTCAAGGTGTGCAGCAACAGAGGTGGCAGCGGAAACTGGTAGACCAGATGGGCCTCGTCGGGCGGCGTGTCCTGTCGCTCAAGGCCGAAGTAGCTGATGTTCTCGGCGTGGGGCACATTGGTCTCGGTGATGATCAGGGTGCCGGGGGCGACGTGGTCGACCACCGCCCGCAACAGCCGCACCACCGCGTGGGTCTCGGGAAGGTGGATACAGCGGGTGCCGGGGCGTTTCCACAGGAAGGCGACGGCGTCCAGACGGACGATGCGGGCGCCCTGCTGCAGGTAGAACAGCAGGATGCCGACGAATTCGATCAAGACGTCGGGGTTGGCGAAGTTGAGGTCGATCTGGTCCTCGGAGAAGGTCGCCCACAGGTGGCGAACGCCACGGCGGGTGCTGACGGGGACCAGCAGCGGTGAGCTGCGCGGACGCACCACCTCGCTGAGATCGGTATCGGGGTCCATCTCGATGAAGTAGTCGCGCCCGGGCAGGTTGCCGCCGAGATAGTCGGCGAACCACAGCGATTCCCGCGAGACATGGTTGAGCACCAGGTCCACCATCAGATCATGGTGGCTGGCCAGGCGCCGGATATCGCGCCAGTCGCCCAGTTTCGGGTCGACCTCGCGATAGTGGATCACCGAGAAGCCGTCGTCGCTGCTCCAGGGGAAGAAGGGCAGCACATGGACACCGCTGAAGACGGTCTTCAGGCGCTTGCTCAGGAACTCATCGAGTACCGCCAGGGGGGGCTTGTCGGCATCCAGCAGCGAGTCGCCATAGACGATCAGCCACTGGTCCTGCTCGCTCCACAGCGTCTGGCGTGCACCATGACGGTGCCTCAACCCGGCCCCCTGCGCTTCGATCAGGCGCAGCAGACGGCGCAGGACCTCTTCGCTGCGTGCACCATAGAGAGGCGCGAGCAGCTCTGCGGCACGCTGGCGAAAGTCGTCGGGTTCCAGGGGGGAGAGGTGGCTTGCCATGGTGTCCTCCGCAGGCGTGGGGGCGCCTTGCCCCGTGAGCGCTCGCCATTTCATTGACGGCTAGAAAGAAAGTATCAAGCACAGGGCGTGCCAACTCAGCTGAAATCGCGGATGACCTGGGCCATTGCGCTGGGCGGGGCAGGCCTCAGCCGTTACACTATGGCGACATATTTTTCCTGCCGGACTGTCCGCTATGCATTGCCCCTTCTGTGGCGCCCAAGAGACCCGAGTGACTGACTCCCGGCTGGTCGCCGAAGGTGATCAGGTGCGCCGACGGCGGCAGTGTGCTGGCTGCGGTGAGCGCTTCACCACCTACGAGACCGCTGAACTTATCATGCCACGGATCATCAAGGCCGATGGCTCGCGGGAGGTGTTCGACGAGATCAAGCTGCGGGCCGGCATGCTGCGGGCGCTGGAAAAACGCCCCGTCAGCGCCGAGTCGATCGAGGCGGCGGTGGAACGTATCCGCCAGAACCTGCGCGCACGGGGCGAGCGCGAGGTCCAGGCGCGGGTGGTCGGTGAAGAGGTGATGAATGCCCTGAAGCGCCTCGATCAGGTGGCCTATATCCGCTTTGCTTCAGTCTATCGACGGTTTCAGGATATCGACGAATTTCGCGCCGAGATCGACCGCCTGGCCCAGGAGCCGAGTTTCTCGCCCGACACCGGGGAGAGCACATGAATCCGACGGACATCACGGCAGGCCAGGATGAAGCCTGGATGGCCAGGGCATTGAAGCTGGCCGAACGCGGTCGCTACACCACCATGCCCAATCCGAGGGTCGGTTGCGTACTGGTCAAGCACGGCAAGCATCTGGCCGACGGCTACCATCAGCGCGCCGGGGAGCCCCACGCCGAGGTCCATGCACTCGAGGCTGCCGGTGAGCACGCCCGAGGCGCCACCGCTTACGTGACGCTGGAACCCTGCTCTCACCAGGGGCGCACAGGGCCTTGCTGCGATGCCTTGATCAAGGCCGGTGTCGCCAGGGTGGTGGTAGCCATGCAGGATCCCAATCCTCAGGTGGCGGGACGCGGTATCGCACGCCTGCGTGACGCCGGGGTCGAGGTAAGGCTCGGTTGCCTCGAGGCGGACGCCCAGGTATTGAACGCCGGCTTCGTGTCGCGCATGACCCGGGGGCGTCCACGGGTCAGCCTCAAGCTCGCCATGAGCCTCGACGGCCGTACCGCCATGGCCTCCGGCGAGTCCCAGTGGATCACCGGTGCCGAGGCTCGGCGTGACGTCCAGCGGCTGCGGGCTCAGAGCTGCGCCATCCTCACCGGGGTGGATTCGATCATCTTCGACAACTCGCGGCTGACGGTGCGTGCCGATCAGCTCGGGCTCGATGACGCCGAAGTCATCGCCCGACGCCAGCCGCTTAGGGTCGTGGTGGACTCGCGCCTGCGCATGCCGCTGGCCGCGGCCTGCCTGAGCGAGCCAGGGGAGACGCTGGTGGTCTGCGTCGAGGGCAGCGAATCCCCTCGCAGAGACGCGCTGATGCGCTCCGGCGCGCGGGTGCTGGAGATGCCTGCAGGCGACGACGGCCGCGTCGATCTTGGCGCGCTGCTCAAGTGGCTCGGTGACGAGGGCGGCTGCAACGAGCTGTTGGTGGAGACCGGCGCGACCCTGGCAGGTGCCTTGATGGATGCCTGTCTGGTGGACGAGTTGCGTCTTTACATGGCGCCGACCCTGCTCGGCTCCGACGCGCGCGGGCTGATGGCGTTGTCGGGCATCGAACGCATGGCCGAGCAGCGGCCTCTGGAAATTCTCGATATCCGTGCCCTCGGCAAGGACTGGCGTATTCTGGCGCGCCCGGCGCTGGCCGCCTGCGCCGAGCACTGACCCGACGAAAGTCACCGGGGCCCGGGATCGTAGTAGCGGGGCTTCATATAAGCGGCGCCCGACGCGGAGTCGCAGTGGCCGATCTTGATATAAGCGGCGCCCGACGCCCTGTCTGGTCTTTGTCTTTGACTGGCGCCCGACGCCGCGCCACGGTACCCTGACGCGGTTTCTGGCCGCCGTCGCGAGTGGCCATTTTAGATCCAGGGAGCATACATGTCGCAGTCTTCCAGCGGGGGCCTGGCCCCTATTGCCGAACTCGTCGAGGATATCCGCCAGGGCCGTATGGTGATCCTGATGGACGACGAGGATCGGGAAAACGAAGGTGACATCATCATGGCCGCCGAGAAGGTCGAGGCCTGGCACATCAACTTCATGGCGGTTCACGCCCGTGGTCTGATCTGCATGCCGATGACCCGGGAGCGCTGCGAACAGCTCAAGCTGCCGCTGATGGTGCAGGACAATGGCTCCGGTTTCGGTACCAAGTTCACCCTGTCCATCGAGGCCGCCGAAGGCGTCAGCACCGGCATCTCCGCTGCTGACCGCGCACGCACGGTGCAGGCCGCCAGCGCGCGCAATGCCAAGGCAGAAGACATCGTCCAGCCCGGCCACATCTTTCCGCTGATGGCCGAGCCCGGCGGCGTGCTCAGGCGCGCCGGCCACACCGAGGCGGCCTGCGATCTGGCCGCCCTGGCCGGTTGTGATCCCAGCGGTGTGATCTGCGAGATCATGAACGACGATGGCAGCATGGCCCGACGTCCTGAGCTCGAGCGCTTCGCCGAGACCCACGGGATCAAGATGGGCACCATCGCCGACCTGATCCACTACCGGATCCACAACGAGCAGACGGTAGAAGAGGTCGAGCGACTGCCGGTGACCACCGCCTACGGTGAGCTGACCGCCCACGTCTTTCTCGACCGCACCCACAAGGTGCACCACCTGGCGCTGGTGAAGGGCTCGCCGAGTCCGGACAGCGTGACCACGGTGCGGGTGCATCTGGCCAACGAGATGCGTGACCTGATGTGCCTGGTCAAGGGCGAGGACGCCTCCTGGCGCGCCCACCAGGCGCTGGAAGAGGTGGCGCGGGCCGAGCAGGGTGTCTTCGTGCTGCTCGATGACATGCGTCCGCATCAGGACCTCAACGATATGCTGCAGGTGTTCCTGGAGCGCCGCCGCACCGCTCGCGGCAGCGAGTCCGACGGCGCCGGCAACTACCTGACCATCGGAACCGGCTCCCAGATCCTGCGCGAGCTCGGTGTCGGCAGGATGCGTCTGCTGAGCTCACCGTGGAAGTTCTCCGCGCTGTCGGGTTTTGATCTCGAGGTGGTGGACATCGTCTCGCCAGCTGATATCAGCGGTTGATTCACGCCGGGCGAGGCAGTAATGCTGGCGTCCGGTGTTTCGGTTTTTACCAGGGGACAGGCCCTTTGACAGGGTCACCCCGACTACCGGCCCCAGGCCGGTACATTCAGGAAGATTCAAGATGCAACCTATTTCCCAAGTCGAAGGCAGCTTCGTCGACGTCCAGGGCCGCTACGTGATCGTCGTGGGCCGCTTCAATCACCATGTGGTAGATAGCCTGGTCGAGGGCGCGGTGGACAGCCTGGTGCGCCACGGGGTGGACATGGAGATGATCGACATCGTCCACGTCCCGGGCGCCTGGGAACTGCCGCTGGCGGTCAAGCGTGTGCTCGCGGTGGCGCGTCCCGACGCCGTGGTCGCGCTCGGCGCGGTCATTCGCGGCGGTACCCCGCACTTCGAGCACGTGGCCGGCGAGTGCAATTCCGCGCTGTCGCGGCTGCAGCTGGAGTTCGATACCCCGGTGGCCAACGGTGTGCTGACGGTCAACTCCATCGAGCAGGCCATCGAGCGGGCCGGCACCAAGGCCGGTAACAAGGGCGTCGAAGCCGCCATGGCTGCCATGGAGATGGTGTCGCTGCTGCGTCATTTTGGTGACGATGCCGAGGAGACCCCCGCATGAGCCGCGAACAGCGTGCGCCCAGCAAGGCCCAGCAGTCTCGCCGTGCGGCTCGCGAGCTGGCGGTGCAGGGACTTTATCAGTGGCAGATGACGGACAAGTCCATCACCGCGGTCGAGGCCGAATTTCGCAGCCAGGTGCCCGATGACGACCTGGAGGTGCACGAGAACTGGCTCAAGGTCATGGAAATTGCCGATCTGGCGCTGTTCCATGAGCTGCTGCATAACGTTGCACGCTACCGCAAGGAGCTCGACGCCTCGATCTCGCCGCTGCTGGACCGCCGCCTCGAGGACATCGATCCGATCGAGCTGGCGATCCTGCGCCTTGGGGCCTATGAGCTGTCCAAGCGTCTGGAGGTCCCTTATCGGGCGGTGATCAACGAAGGGGTCGAGCTGGCCAAGTCCTTTGGCGCCACCGATGGCCACAAGTACATCAACAGCATTCTCGACAAGCTGGCCATCAAGCTCAGAAGCGCCGAGGTCAGTGCCCGTCGCCGCTGAAGGTCGCGCCTGATGTACGGAGAATTCGAACTCATCGAGCGCTGGCTGGCGCCCACGACGGGCGAGCCCGGCAAGGCCTCCGGCGTCTCGCTCGGGGTGGGTGACGATGCCTGCCTGATGCGCCCTGCGCCAGGGCACGAACTGGTGGTCAGCGTCGACACCTCGGTGGAAGGCCAGCATTTTCCCGAAGACGCACCGCCGCAGGCGCTGGGGCATCGCGCCCTGGCGGTGAGCCTGAGTGATCTGGCCGCCATGGGCGCGCAGCCGCGCTGGTGTCTGATGGCGCTGACGTTGCCCGAGGTGGAAGAGCAGTGGGTGGCAAAGTTTGCCCAGGGCTTCCATGCTGTGTGCGACGAGGCGGACATGACCCTGGTCGGGGGCGACGTCACCCGGGGCCAACGCGCCGTCAGCGTCACCGTGATGGGTGAGGTACCCACGGGCGAGGCGCTGCGTCGCGACGGCGCCCGCGCCGGCGACGTGCTGGCGGTCACCGGTGCGCTGGGTGGCGGCGCCGGGGGGCTGGCGGCCTGGTACGAGGGTCAGCGAGATCTTGAGTCACCGCTGCTTGCCCGCTACCTGTTGCCCCAGGCGCGCTGGCAGGCAGGTCTGGCGCTGCGGGGACTGGCCAGCGCGGCCATCGACGTCTCCGACGGCTTGCTTGCCGACCTTGGTCACCTGCTGAAAGCCAGCGGTGTCGGGGCGCGTCTTGACGCCGAAGCGCTGCCTCTGGCCGAAGGGCTCGTAGAGGCCCTCGGCACCGAGGCGGCCCGAGAGGCCGCCCTGACCGGCGGCGACGACTACGAGCTGGTCGTGGCGCTGCCGTCGGCGGCGTTCGATCGGGCCCGCCTGGCACTGGCAGAACTGGGGCTCGCCTTCGTTGCCATCGGCCAGGTCACCGCGTCGCCGGGGATACAAGGGGTGAATGCCTCTTCGCTGCCGGGGTGGCAACATTTCCACGGAGGGACATCGTGAACAAAGCACCGGCTAGCGTGTGGCGTCGACCGACCCATTTTCTTGCCTTCGGGCTGGGCAGCGGGGCGGCGCCCTTTGCCCCGGGGACCTTCGGGACCCTGGCGGCCATTCCCTTCTACTGGCTGTTGTCCGAGCTGACCCTGGGCTGGTACCTGGTGATGATCGCCATCACCTTCGTCTGGGGTGTCTGGCTGTGCGACAAGACGTCCCGGGACCTCGGCGTGCACGACCACTCCGGTATCGTCTGGGACGAGTTTGTCGGCTACTGGCTGACCATGGCGGCGGTGCCCTTTTCGTGGGAAGCGGCGCTGTGGGGCTTCGTTGTCTTTCGCGTATTCGACGTGATCAAGCCCTGGCCCATCCGCTGGGCCGATCGTCGCGTGGCCGGCGGCTTCGGCATCATGGTCGATGATGTCATGGCCGGCGTTTACTCCTGGTGCACCATGCACCTGTGGTTCTGGCTACACTGAACAGCGTATCGTCACGCCGACGGGGGCAGGGAGGCTCCTCTCGGCAGAGAGGGCAAGGAATGCGCAAGGAACGATGGATCGTACCGGTGGTGGTGGTGCTGGCGCTGGCCTGGGCGGTGGCCCAATATCTCGCCAGTCTGCTGTTCGAGCGCGAACTGGAGAGGGCGCTTGCCGATCTCGAGGCGCGCGGTGACCTGCGAATCTCGCGCGACGACGTGGAGCAGGGCTGGCTGCGTTCCTCCGGCGTGTTGCATGTAGCTCCCCTGATCGGTCACGCCTGGCATCTTGCGATTCCCTATGAGGCACGCCACGGCGTACTCGATACCAGCGTCTTTGGCCGGCTCGACGTACACGTCGGCGACGCCGACCGGCGCCTGTTCGGTGATGCCATGCCGGCAAGCCCGCCCCGCTGGGAAGCTCACTACCGCACCCTGGGGGGCACCCTGCAGGGGGAGTTGCGGCTGGCACCATTTCTCATCAGTCAGTCTCCGTCCGGTGAAGCGCCTCGCTCGCTGCAATTCTCCGGTGGACGTATCGCCTTTGACGGAGTCTATGGCGACTGGCGCACCCAGGTGCTGCTGGAGGCGATCGAGTTGCGCGATGGAGACGCGGTGCTGGAAATCGGCCCGCTCCATCACGAAAGCCGTTACGCCTATACCCCCGGGGCCCTGCACTTCACCCAGCAGGACAAGCTGACCCTGGACGCCGTCAGTCTGCGTCACCCTCAGGTCAACCTGGATGGCACCGAACTGGTGCTCGAGGCCCGCACCCTGCTGGATGACAGCGAGCTGAGGCTGCAGAGCACCTTGACCATCGGTGAGGTGCGCTCCGGCGACGACATGCTGGTGGACGGCGAGGTCAGTCTGGAGCTGTCTCGCATCAACGCCGAGGCGCTGCGTTCGGTGGTGGCCCTGGCGCGTCACAAGACCGCGCTAGGCACCGTCTCGCTCGAGGACGCCGAGGCCTACTCGGCGATGGATCGCGCCCTGGCCCAGTTGCTCAAGGACTCTCCGCGTCTGGATCTGAAGGACGTGGATCTCGACAGCCCCATGCTGGGACTGAGTCTCAAGGGCGAGGGCGTGCTGGTGCTGGACCCCCGAGAGCTTGCGTCGCTGAGCCTGCTGTCGCTGGATCGCCCCGAGATGCGTGAGCGCTTTCGCCAGCGCCTGGACGGAGACTTCGAATGGCGTGAGCCGCCGGCCGTGGTCGCGCTGTGGCTGGGGTTGCCGCTGGATACCTCGATGCTGGGCATCGACGTGGTCAAGGGGCGACTGCGGGTCAACGGACGTCCGGTACCACCGCTGCTGGGTGGTTGAGCGGACTCCGCTCACACCGTCAGACGTCAGAAGAGCCACCAGATTCCTGTCCCCTGAAGTCCCTCCCGGCCGGGCCCGGCAGCGTCCCCGATGGCGGCACTCTGCTGCTATCCTCCTGTCACGCCTTGAACTTGGTCGTGGTCGCCCGCATTGCTGATACCCAGACGGGCAAGACGCCCCCTACTTCAGGATGAGGACACCATGAGCGATGATCGCGATCCCCGGTCCGACGATCTGGACTGGATTCCCATGAGTGGCGACGCCGAAGACGGAACCGCGGACGGCCTGGCCGATGGCGAGCAGGTCCAGGGCCATGCGGTGATTCCTGCCAGCGCCTCGCTGCCGGAACGGCTTTACCTGTTGCCGATTCACAATCGTCCCTTCTTTCCCGCCCAGGTGCAGCCGCTGGTGATCAACCGCGAACGCTGGTCCGAGACCATCGAGCGGGTCGCCAATACGCCCCATGACACCGTCGGTCTCGCCTTCGTCGGAGAGGCCGGTGTCGAGGAGCTGTCCTACGAGGACTTTCCGACCATCGGCACCGCGGTCAAGGCCCACAAGCTGCAGGGCGAGGACAACCAGATCCAGTTCATCGCCCAGGGCGTGCGACGCTTCAAGATCGAGCGCTGGCTGTCGCGCACCCCGCCGTTTCTGGTCGAGGTGTCCTACCCTCGCGAGCCGGTGGACGCGGAGGAAGACGAGACCCGCGCCTACGCCATGGCGCTGATCAACGGCATCAAGGAACTGTTGCCGATCAATCCGCTGTACGGCGAGGAACTCAAGCACTACCTCAATCGCTTCAGTCCCCACGAGCCGGGCCCGTTGACCGACTTCGCCGCCGCCATCACCTCCGCCCAGGGGCAGGAGCTGCAGGACGTGCTCGCCACGCTGCCGGTGGTGCCGCGGATGCAGAAGGTGCTGCCGCTGCTGCGCAAGGAGATCGAGGTGGCGCAGCTGCAGAGCGAGATCAGCGAGCAGGTCAACGCCCAGATGCAGGAGCGTCAGCGCGAATTCTTCCTGCGCGAGCAGCTCAAGGTGATCCAGCGTGAGCTGGGCATCTCCAAGGACGACCGTGAAAACGACGTCGACACCTTCCGCGCGCGCCTCGAGGGCCGCGAGGTGCCCGAGCGGGTGCAGGAACGCATCGACGACGAGCTGGCCAAGCTGTCGGTGCTCGAGACCGGTTCGCCCGAATATGGCACCACCCGCAACTATCTGGACTGGCTGACGGCCATGCCCTGGGGCCAGCGCAGCCAGGACCAGCTGGACCTGGCCCACGCCAGACAGGTACTCGACCGCGACCATGACGGACTCACCGACGTCAAGGAGCGGATCGTCGAGTTCCTCGCCGAGGGCACCTTCAAGGGTGACGTGGGGGGCTCCATCGTGCTGCTGGTGGGACCACCAGGTGTCGGCAAGACCTCCATCGGTCGCTCCATCGCCGAGGCGCTCGGCCGTGAGTTCTATCGCTTCTCGGTGGGTGGCATGCGCGACGAGGCCGAGATCAAGGGCCACCGGCGCACCTACGTCGGCGCCATGCCCGGCAAGCTGGTCCAGGCGCTCAAGGAGGTCGAGGTCGAGAACCCGGTGATCATGCTCGACGAGATCGACAAGATGGGCCAGTCCTTCCAGGGCGATCCGGCCTCGGCCTTGCTCGAGGTGCTGGACCCGGAGCAGAACGTCGACTTCCTCGACCACTACCTGGACGTTCGTCTGGATCTGTCCAAGGTGCTGTTCGTGTGCACCGCCAATACCCTGGATTCCATCCCGCCGGCGTTGCTCGACCGTATGGAGCAGATTCGCCTGTCGGGCTATATCGCCGAAGAGAAGCAGGCCATCGCCAGGAACCACCTCTGGCCCAAGCTGCTCAAGCGCGACAATATCCCCAAAAAGCGTATCAATCTGACCGCCGCAGCCCTGCGCCAGGTGGTCGAGGGCTACGCCAGGGAGGCCGGTGTCAGGCAACTGGAGAAACAGCTGCACCGGATCGTGCGCAAGGCCGCCGTCAAGCTTCTGGAAAACGACCAGGCGACGGTCAAGGTCTCGCTCAAGAACCTCGAGGAATTCCTCGGTGCCCCGCTGTTCCGCAAGGAAAAGGTGATGAAAGGGCAGGGCGTGGTCACCGGCCTGGCCTGGACCTCCATGGGCGGTGCCACCCTGTCCATCGAGGCCGGCAAGGTGCACGGGCTGGATCGCGGCTTCAAGCTAACAGGCCAATTGGGCGACGTGATGAAGGAGTCGGCCAACATCGCCTACAGCTATGTTCAGGGGCACCTGACCGAGTACGGCGCCGATGCCGGCTTCTTCGATGCCTCCTTTGTTCACCTGCACGTGCCGGAAGGCGCCACCCCCAAGGATGGCCCCTCGGCGGGGGTGACCATGACCACGGCGCTGCTGTCACTGGCGCGTCATCAGTCCATCGAGCGCAACCTGGCGATGACCGGGGAGCTGACGCTGACCGGACAGGTGCTGCCGGTGGGCGGGATCCGCGAGAAGGTCATCGCCGCGCGCCGCAGCGATATCTTCGAGGTGATCCTGCCCGAGGCCAATCGGCGCGATTATGACGAACTGCCGGAGTACCTCAAGGACGGCATGACCGTGCATTTCGCCAATCGCTATAAGGACGTCGCCAAGGTGGTGTTCGGCTAACGGCAATATGACGGTGCATTTCGCCGACCGCTCTCGTCGGCTACTGCAGGGACGTCGCCAAGGTGGTATTTGGCTAGCGGCAATATGACGGCGCATTTCGCCGACAGTGAGCCGGCAAGCCGTCCCGGATCGGGCCCGAGGCCGCATGACGCGGTTCTTGGGCCCGTGGCGTGATGGCCTGTGCAAGGCTAGTCAGTGCCGTCTGTGCGTGACAGAATCGACAGTCTGGACACGCGACACCGCCCGGTTGCCTTCTGCATCACGGGTGGACGAAAAATGACGAGGATTCCATGCCTGAGTATCGCTCCCGTACCACCACCGCCGGTCGCAACATGGCCGGCGCTCGCGCCCTGTGGCGCGCCACCGGCATGAAGGATGGCGACTTCCAGAAGCCGATCATCGCGGTGGCGAACTCCTTCACCCAGTTCGTGCCGGGCCACGTTCACCTGAAGGACATGGGCCAGCTGGTCGCCCGTGAAATCGAAAAGGCCGGCGGTGTGGCCAAGGAATTCAACACCATCGCCGTGGACGACGGTATCGCCATGGGCCACGACGGTATGCTCTATTCGCTGCCGAGTCGCGATCTGATCGCCGACAGCGTCGAGTACATGGTCAACGCCCACTGCGCCGACGCCCTGGTGTGCATCTCCAATTGCGACAAGATCACGCCTGGAATGTTGATGGCCGCCATGCGCCTCAACGTGCCGGTGATCTTCGTCTCCGGCGGCCCCATGGAAGCCGGCAAGACCAAGCTGCTGGATCACGGCCTGGACCTGGTGGACGCCATGGTCATGGCCGCCGACGATTCGGTGGACGAGGAAACCCTGAACGAGGTCGAGCGCAGCGCCTGCCCCACCTGTGGCAGCTGCTCCGGCATGTTCACCGCCAACTCCATGAACTGCCTGACCGAGGCGCTGGGCCTGGCGCTGCCGGGCAACGGCACGGTGCTGGCCACCCACGCCGATCGCCGCCGCCTGTTCGAGACGGCGGGCGAGCGCATCGTCGAGCTGGCCAGGCGCTACTACGAAGGTGACGAAGCGCACCTGCTGCCCCGTGCCATCGGCTCCAAGGCGGCGTTCAAGAACGCCATGACCCTGGACATCGCCATGGGCGGCTCCACCAACACCATCCTGCACCTGCTGGCCGCGGCCCAGGAGGCAGGCGTCGACTTCAACATGATGGACATCGACCGGCTGAGCCGCGAAGTCCCTCAGCTGTGCAAGGTGGCGCCCAATACCCAGAAGTATCACATCGAGGATGTGCACCGGGCCGGCGGCATCATGGCGATCCTCGGCGAGCTGGATCGCGCCGGAGTGCTGGATACCTCGGTGCCCACGGTCTACGGCGACAGCCTCAAGCTGGCCCTCGACGAGTGGGACATCATGCGCAATCCGTCGGCGGAGGTGGTCAACTTCTTCAAGGCCGGCCCCGGTGGTATCCCGACCCAGACGGCGTTTTCCCAGAGCGCCCGCTGGCCGAGCCTGGACGGTGACCGCGCCACCGGTTGTATCCGCGACTACGAACACGCCTTCTCCAAGGAGGGCGGGCTCGCCGTGTTGAAGGGCAACATCGCTGAGAACGGCTGTGTGGTGAAGACCGCCGGCGTCGACGACAGCATCCTGGTGTTCGAAGGGCCGGCCCACGTGGTCGAGTCTCAGGATCAGGCGGTGGAACATATCCTTGGCGACAAGGTGAAGGAAGGCGACGTGGTGGTGATCCGCTACGAAGGCCCCAAGGGCGGCCCGGGCATGCAGGAGATGCTCTACCCGACGTCCTATCTCAAGTCCAAGGGGCTGGGCAAGGGCTGCGCCCTGCTCACCGACGGACGCTTTTCCGGCGGCACCTCAGGGCTGTCGATCGGCCACGTCTCGCCGGAGGCCGCCGCCGGCGGCGCCATCGCTCTGGTGGAAAACGGCGACCGTATCCGCATCGACATCCCCGCTCGGAGCATCAATGTCCTGCTGGACGACGCCGAGCTTGCCGAGCGCCGCCAGCGCCAGCAGGAGCGCGGCAAGGATGCCTGGAAGCCGAGCATTCAGCGTCTGCGCAAGGTGACTCCTGCGCTGAAGGCCTATGCCTTGTTGGCCACCTCGGCAGACATGGGCGCGGTGCGCGATCTGGAAAAGCTTGACGACTAATATCTGCGCTTTTTAGCACAGAGTAGCTCGATGAAGGCCGGCATACGCCGGCCTTCATCGTTGATGGCGTCCAGCGCTCAGGCGACTCGCTTGAAGAAATGAGCGACCGATCAGCGAAATGAAACAGCTTGCGTGTACGCCGGAACTCGATAATTTCCGGGGATTTGGTCATTCTGACGTGACAGGGGATCGACAGATCAAAGAAGCCCTCGACAAGATGGGCGAGATGCAGGCACGGGGACCGCTATGAAAACACAGACTCTCAATGTGGGCCTGGTGGGTTACGGCATGGCTGCCAAGACCTTCCATGCCCCCTTGATCCAGGCCGCGCCAGGGCTCGAGCTGACCTCGGTGGTCAGCTCCGACGCCGACAAGGTCTTGCGTGACCTTCCGGACGTGACGGTGCACGCCAAGCTCAACGAGCTGCTCGAGGTGCGCCACGTTGACCTGATCGTGATTGCTACACCCAACGAGCAGCACTATGCCATGGCCAAGGCGGCCCTTGTGGCAGGCAAGCACGTGGTGGTGGACAAGCCGATCACGGTGTCGGCCTCGGAGGCGCGTCAGCTCCGCGCCCAGGCGGACCGCTCGGAATTGCTGCTCAGCGTCTTTCACAATCGTCGCTGGGACTGCGACTTCCTGACGGTGCGCAAGCTTCTGGAGCAGGGCCGGCTGGGGCGAGTGACGTCCTTTACCTCGCGTTTCGATCGCTATCGACCGGCGGTGAACAACCGCTGGCGAGAGCAGCACAAGCCCGGTGGCGGCATCTGGTACGACCTCGGCCCGCATCTGCTCGATCAGGCCATAGAGCTGTTCGGCATGCCTCGGGCGATTCTGCTGGAACTGGCCTCCGCCAGAGACGGCGCCGAGGTGGATGACGACTTTCTGGCGCTGCTCGAGTACGACCGCCTCAGGGTGACCCTGCAGGCCAGTTCGCTGGTAGCCGAGCCCAGCCCGCGCTTCGTGGTGCACGGCACCGAGGGTAGCTATTCGATCTACGGGCTCGACCCCCAGGAAGGCTGGCTCAAGCAGGGACTGATGCCGAGTGAAGACTGGGGCGTCGACGATGCGCCGGGACAACTGACCCTCAACCGGGGCAGCGCCGAGGAGCCGGACCTGGTCACCGAAGAGTGGCTGTCGGAACCGGGCAATTATCCCGCCTTTTACACTGCCGTCGCCCAGACCCTGCTGCATGGCGACCCGCCGCCGGTGTCCGGCGAGCAGGCGGTGGACGTGATGACCTTGCTGGAAGCGGGGCTCGACAGCTACCGCCAGGGGCGCTGGGTGCGCCTGAAGGAAGGCAACAGCAACCTCCGCCGGCTGCACGCCCGTCGCTGAGGCGAATCAGCCAGGCACGACAAGAGGGCCTTGGCCAAGGAAGCTTGGCCAAGGCAAATTCGACCAAGGCACGTTGACCAGGGGGCCGTCAGGGCCCCCTGGTCGTATTGGTAGGGTGGGTCTTACCAAAGCGAGGTATCGGCCTGCTCGCCCTTGAGCTTGTCCCGGGCGATGTACAGCGCGGCGATGGCGCGGGCCTCGTGGAAGTCCTCCCGGGCGAGCAGCGCGGTTATGCTGTCCAGCGCATGGGTCTCCACCACCAGCGGCTCCGGCTCATCGCCCTCCAGGCGCTTGGGGTAGAGGTCGCTCGCCAGCATGACCTGCATACGCTGGCGCATATAGTTGGGCGACAGGGAAAGCTCGACCAGCGGTTCGATACGCCGGGCGCCCACACCACACTCTTCCATCAGCTCGCGGTTGGCGGCGGTGACGATATCCTCGCCGGGGTCCACGACGCCCTTGGGCAGGGTCAGTACATAGTCCTCGAAACCGGCGGCGTACTCTCGGATGAGCAGCACATGGTCGGGGTCGGGCATGGCGACGATCATGACCGCGCCGATGCCCTTGCCGTTGCCAAGCAGCCGTTCGAAGTGACGCTCGGCGCCGTTGGAAAAGCGCAGTTCGAGTTCCTCGACCCGGAACAGACGGCTCTCGGCGACGGTCTTGCGTGAGAGGATGCGGGGTTTTTCCGGGGAACTGTCGTCCATGGGAGCTCCTGGGCGGTGGGATGGGCTGGTGAATAGCGTAATGACTAGGGCTTGTCTGAAAAGTGCCTGCGCTCGGTAATACGGCGTTAAAAATCGGATCAACATGCTCATTTACACCCCGTAAACTGCGCTGTCTCACCGATTTTTGCCTTGTCTAACCTTCGCTCGTCGACTTTTCGGACAGAGCCTAGCGTAATGAACATGGGGTTGGCGGCGTCGCGGGACATCCGCCGTCCGCACCGGGCCGAGACCAGGCGCAAGCGCCCGGGCTGCGAGCCCGAATGCCTTTGAGGTACACTAACACGTTACTCAGGTGTCGGCGGACGTTCGCCGGCGCAGTGGAACAAGCATTGAGCTGGTGATGGCGGGAGATGAGGTAATGCTCGATTGGGACACCATCGATACCGTGCTGCTGGACATGGACGGCACCTTGCTGGACTTGCACTTCGACAGTCATTTCTGGCTGGAGCATCTGCCTCGCCGCTACGTAGAACTGCATAAGCTGGATGAGGCCACCCAGGAAGTGGTGCGCGCGCGGATCATCCGGGAGCAGGGCACTCTCAACTGGTACAGCCTGGCCTACTGGAGCCGCGAGCTCGACGTGGATATCGTCGAGCTCAAGCGCGAGGTCCAGCATCTGATCGGCCTGCGCGGCGATGCTCTGGACTTTCTGGGCTGGCTCAAGAGCGCCCATCCGCGAGTAGTGCTGGCGACCAACGCCGATCGCGAGAGTCTGGCGCTGAAACTGCCGCTGACGGGCCTCGACGACTACCTGGACGCCATCGTGTCGTCTGCCGATATCGGCGAGCCCAAGGAAGAACAGGCGTTCTGGCATGCGCTCAACGAGATCGAGCCCTTCGACCGCGAGCGGACCCTGTTCATCGACGACAACGCGGCGGTGCTCGAAAGCGCCCGCGAGTACGGTATTCGCCATCTGCTGGGGATCCGCCAGCCGGACAGCCGGCGGCCGGAGAAGTCGCTCAAGGACTTTATCGCGCTGGACCGTTTCGCCGATATCATGCCCTCGGCGCCGCAGACTCCGGAGGCCCCCCGTGGATAGCGTCAGACTCGACAAGTGGCTGTGGGCGGCACGATTCTTCAAGACCCGCGCCCTGGCCAAGAAGGCCATCGAGGGTGGCAAGGTCGAGGTCGACGGGGCCAGGGCCAAGACCAGCAAGTCGGTGAGCCCCGGCATGTTGATACGTGCGCCTCAGGGCTGGGATGTGTGGGAGGTCGAGGTGCTCGAGGTCAGCGAGCAGCGTCGTGGGGCGCCGGAGGCGCGGCGGCTGTACCAGGAGACCGAGCAGAGTCGCGAACGTCGCGAGCGCGAGGCCGATCAGCGCCGCCAGGCCAACGAGGTCTTCAAGCATCCGCTCAAGCGCCCCGACAAGCGGGCGCGCCGCGATATCAAGCGCTTCCAGCGCGAGGGCGGCTCCTGACGGCGCGCGTCGCGCTCATCCCAGCGCCCTCGTCGAACACCCTTCTTTTCGTCAGACGCGCGCCCGCCGGGGCGCGCCCAGCAGAGATCGTTTTTCATGGCTGATCAGATCCAGCGATTCATTATCGATGACACCAACGTCCGCGGCGAAGTCACCCGCCTGTCCGAGGCCTACGACGAGGTGCTCAAGCGTCACGAGTATCCGGCCGCCGTCAATCGTCAGCTCGGTGAACTGCTGGCGGCGGTGGCTCTGTTGACCGACACCGTGAAGCTTGACGGCACCATGACCCTCGAGGTGCGCGGCAGTGGTGACGTCTCCCTGATGATGGCGGAGTCCAATCCTGGCGGTGAGCTTCGCGCCATCGCCCGCCTCGCCGAAGATGCGGCACTGCCCGGCGATGAGGCCGGCTTTCGCGAGCTGGTGGGAGAAGGCCAGATCGTGATCACCCTCGACCCCAAGGAAGGGCGGCGCTATCAGGGTATCGTCGGCATCGAGCACGATCGCCTGGCCGGCTGCCTGGAAGCCTACTTCACCCAGTCCGAGCAGCTGCCCACGCGGCTGTGGCTGGCGGCGGACGGTGTCAGCGCCGGTGGCCTGCTGCTGCAGCGACTGCCCGACGAGTCGCTCAATCAGGATGACGACGCCTGGGATCGCGCCTATCACTTGGCTGCCACCCTCAGCGAACAGGAATTGCTGGAACTGGATGCGGCAACTTTGCTGGTGCGGCTGTTCCATGAGGAGCCATTGCGTACCTTCGAATCCAAGGCGTTGCGTTTTGGTTGTACTTGTTCTCGTTCGCGCATCGCCGGGGGACTGATGTCGCTGGGGCACGAGGAATTGCGTCAGATCGTCGCGGAGCAAGGTACGATCGAGACCCAGTGTCACTTCTGCAACACCCGCTACGCCTTCACCGCGGCCGATGTCGAAGCCTTGATCGAGGACCCCAGCGACGGCAGCCCAACGGTGCATTGAGCGGTTGCAGCGTCCAGGCCCGAGCCGTTTCGCTGGCATGAATGGCAGGCTCGAGGTTATCGGAACTGCGGTGGCGGTTGCAGGTTTGTAGTGGAATGACAGGAAATGCACCAAAAAAGCCGAAATGTTGTAATTAAACTACAATAACGTCTTGAAAAATGGGCATTTCCTGTCTCGGGGTTTTTTGCCATAATCCCCGCCGATCCCGGACGCGTCGTCAGTCGAAGAAGACGGTCGAACCGCGTAGTCGACTCGCCGGATCCCTTGCGCCGTTCGCCCTGTCGGATGGCGCCAGTCCACGAGAGAGAAGCCGAAGGCCCAGGAATCCTATGACCACCACCACGCAGTCTTCTACCGTTCACGTCAACCTCAGCACTGCCGAACTCATCGAGCGTGCGGTGGCCCAGGGCGAGGGCCGACTGGCCTCCCACGGCGCCCTCGTGGTCAAGACGGGTGAACGTACCGGGCGCTCCCCCAAGGACCGGTTCATCGTCGACGAACCGTCCACCAGTGCCCAGATCGACTGGGGCAGCGTCAACCGTCCCTTCGACGCCGAGCGTTTCGATGCACTGTGGGAGCGAGTGGAAGGCTACCTGGGCGAGAAGGACAGCTATGTCAGCGAGCTTCACGTGGGCAGCGATCCGACCCACTACCTGCCGGTTCGTGTGACCACCGAGACCGCCTGGCACAACCTCTTTGGCCGCACCATGTTCGTGCGTCCCGAGGCCTACAATGCGTCACGCAAGGACGAGTGGGAAATCCAGAATGCCCCGCACTTCGTGTGTGAGCCGAGCCGTGACGGCACCAACTCCGATGGCTGCGTGATCATCAACTTCGCCAAGCGCCGGGTGCTGATCGCCGGCATGCGTTACGCCGGCGAGATGAAGAAGGCCATGTTCTCGGTGCAGAACTTCCTGCTGCCCGAGGCCGACGTGCTGCCCATGCACTGCAGCGCCAACGTCGGCGAAGACGGCGAGACCACCCTGTTCTTCGGCCTGTCCGGCACCGGCAAGACCACCCTGTCAGCGGACCCGGGTCGCTACCTGATCGGCGACGACGAGCACGGCTGGGGCGTCGGTACCGTGTTCAACTTCGAGGGTGGCTGCTACGCCAAGTGCATCGACCTGTCGGAAAAGAACGAGCCGGTCATCTGGAACGCCATCAAGTTCGGTACCGTGCTCGAGAACGTGGTGCTCAACGATCGTCGTGAGCCGAACTACGCCGACGACAGCCTGACCCAGAATTCCCGCGCCGCCTATCCACTCGAGCACGTCGACAAGCGTGTGGCCGAGAACCGCGCCGGCGAGCCCAACGCCATCGTCTTTCTGACCTGTGACATGAGTGGCGTGCTGCCGCCGGTGTCGGTGCTGTCCAAGGAAGCCGCCGCCTATCACTTCCTGTCCGGCTACACCGCCAAGGTGGGCTCCACCGAGATGGGCTCTTCCAGCGGTCTGGAAGCGACCTTCTCCACCTGCTTCGGTGCGCCGTTCTTCCCGCGCCCGGCCCGCGAGTACGCGGATCTGCTGATCAAGCGCGTGGCCGAGAAGGACGCCCAGGTCTACCTGGTCAACACCGGCTGGACCGGCGGTGCCTACGGCGAGGGCGGCTCACGCTTCTCCATCCCGACCACCCGCGCCATCATTCACGCGATCCAGACCGGCGTGCTGCGTGACGTGGAAACCCGCCACATCGACGGCCTGAACCTGTCGGTGCCGGTGTCCGTGCCCGGCGTCGATTCCAGCCTGCTGGACCCGCGTCAGACCTGGGAAGACCAGGCAGCCTACGATCGCAAGCGCAGCGAACTGGCGGGCAAGTTTGTCGAGAACTTCAAGAAGTTCGACGGCGTCAGCGACTCCATCGTCAAGGCAGGCCCGAGTCTGGTCTAGGAACTAGATTGAAGGTGCGATGAACCTTGCCGCGAGGCAGGGGTCGAGAAGAGGAGAAGGCGATGGCCTTCTCCTCTTTTTTTGCTCTTGTTCCAGCGCCTTGCCGTCGATAGTTGGCGAAGGTCCGGACGGACAGCGACGATTGAGTGTAAGGAAGGGGAGGGGCAGACCGACCCAGCACAATCCTTGACGCAGGAGACTCTACAATGAAACGACGCAACTTCCTCGCGCTGCTCGGGCTCGGCGGCCTCGCCAGCATGGTGCCGGCGGTGGCCAATGCCCGCCCGGAGCTGGAGCTTTCGCCAAGTCCCGATATCGAGCCGCTGGAATTGAGCGAGAGCGAGTGGCGTGAGCGCCTGAGCCCGGCCCAGTACGATGTGCTGCGCGAGGCAGGGACCGAGCCAGCAGGCTCCAGTCCGCTCGACGGCGAGAA
This sequence comes from Halomonas sp. OfavH-34-E, assembly GCF_024124525.1. Lineage (NCBI taxonomy): Bacteria > Pseudomonadati > Pseudomonadota > Gammaproteobacteria > Oceanospirillales > Halomonadaceae > Halomonas > Halomonas sp. OfavH-34-E. The sequence goes on from NZ_JAMXRY010000044.1 coordinate 30,437, forward strand.
GCGTGAAGGTGAATTTCGCTGTGCAGGTTGTGATCTGTTGTTGTTCACCAGCGCCATGAAGTACGACTCCGGCACCGGCTGGCCGAGCTTCTACGAGCACGTGGAGGGCCACCTGCTGACCAGTGTGGACTACAAGATCCTGTGGCCGCGTACCGAGTACCACTGCGCTCGCTGTGGTGGTCATCAGGGGCACGTGTTCGAGGATGGGCCCGATCCCACCGGTCTGCGCTGGTGCAACAACGGGGTCGCGCTCAAGTTCGTCCCGGCCTGAACGAAAAGCTGCCCGGGGTATGACGCCGGGCAGCGGGTGGCGGCGGCGCAAAAGGGCGCTTTGTGATACCTTGGCCGGATCACAGACGTCGTATTGCCAAGGATTTCATGGACGCTACAGCCAAGATCATTGCCCGCCTGGCCGAAGAACTGGCGGTCAATGCCCCTCAGATCTCCGCGACCGTCGAGCTGCTGGATGGCGGCGCGACGGTGCCGTTCATTGCGCGATATCGCAAGGAAGTGACCGGAGGACTCGACGATACCCAGCTGCGCAACCTGGAAGAGCGCCTGGGCTATCTGCGTGAACTGGAAGAGCGCCGCACCACAGTGCTTGCGGCCATCGACGAGCAGGGCAAGCTCAGCGATTCGCTGGCCGCCAGCATCCAGGCCGCCGATACCAAGCAGCGCCTGGAAGACCTCTACCTGCCCTATCGCAAGAAGCGCCGGACCAAGGCACAGATCGCCCGGGAAGCGGGTCTCGAGCCGCTGGCCGACGCGCTGCTGGCCGATCCAACCCTCGACCCCGAGACCGAAGCCGCGGGCTACCTGCGGCCTGCCGAAGGCGAGACGCCGGCGATCGAAGACGCCAAGGCGGCGCTCGATGGCGCCAAGCAGATCCTGATGGAGCGCTTCGCCGAGGACCCCGAGCTGGTCGGACGCCTGCGCGAGAGACTGTGGAGCGAGGGCGAGCTGTCCAGCCGCGTGATAGCCGGCAAGGAGCAGGAAGGCGCCAAGTTCTCCGACTACTTCGAACACGACGAACGGCTTGCCAAGGTGCCTTCTCACCGCGCCCTGGCGATGTTCCGTGGCCGCAACGAGGGTGTGCTGGCGCTGGCGTTGCGCCTGCCTGGCGAAGACGAGGCGCCGGTGCACCCAGCCCAGGTCGCCATCGCGCGTCACTTCGAGATTCGCGATGAGGGGCGCAAGGCCGACCGCTGGCTGGCCGAGGTGGTGCGCTGGACCTGGCGGGTCAAGCTCTACACCCATCTCGAGACCGAGCTGATGGGGCGTCTGCGTGAGCGGGCAGAAGGCGAGGCCATCGACGTCTTCGCCGCCAACCTCAAGGATCTGCTGTTGGCGGCGCCGGCCGGCCCCAAGACCACGCTGGCCATCGACCCCGGCCTGCGCACCGGCTGCAAGGTGGCGGTGGTCGATGCCACCGGGCAGTTCCTCGAGCAGGCCACCATCTTTCCCCACGCCCCGCGGAATCAGTGGGATGCATCGCTTGCCGAACTGGCGAAACTGGTCAAGAAACACGGCGTCGAGCTGATCGCCGTGGGCAACGGCACCGCTAGCCGGGAGACCGATCGGCTGGCCGGGGATCTGCTCAAGGCGATGAAGGATCCCCGGTTGTCGAAGGTCATGGTCTCGGAGGCGGGGGCCTCGGTGTACTCTGCCTCCGAGTATGCCTCCCGCGAGCTGCCTGATCTCGACGTGACCATTCGTGGCGCGGTGTCGATCGCGCGCCGCCTGCAGGACCCCCTGGCCGAGCTGGTCAAGATCGAACCCAAGTCCATCGGCGTCGGCCAGTACCAGCACGACGTCTCCCAGGTCCAGCTGTCACGCAGCCTCGAGGTGGTCATCGAGGACTGCGTCAACGCGGTGGGGGTCGACCTCAATACCGCCTCCTCGGCGCTGCTGTCGCGGGTGGCGGGGCTCAATCCGGGGCTGGCCGAGAACATCGTCACCCAGCGCAACGCCAAGGGCGCCTTCCGTGATCGCCGTGATCTGCTCGAGGTGTCCCGGCTGGGGCCCAAGACGTTCGAGCAGTGCGCCGGCTTCCTGCGCATCATGAACGGCGCCAATCCGCTGGATGCCAGCGCCGTGCACCCGGAGGCCTATCCGCTGGTCGAGCGTATCGCCGAGCGCAGCGGGCGCGAGCTGTCCGGGCTGATTGGCGACAGCGCCACGCTGAAGGCGCTCAAGCCCAGCGAGTTTGCCGACGAGCGCTTCGGGGTGCCCACCGTCAGCGATATCATCGCCGAGCTCGACAAGCCTGGCCGCGACCCTCGTCCCGAGTTCCGTGCAGCGCAGTTCCGCGAGGGCGTCGAGACGCTCAAGGACCTCGAGCCGGGCATGGTGCTGGAAGGTACCGTGACCAACGTCACCCATTTCGGTGCCTTCGTCGATATCGGTGTGCATCAGGACGGTCTTGTGCACATTTCAGCGCTGTCGGACCGCTTCGTCGAGGATCCACGCACCGTGGTCAAGGCGGGCGACATCGTCAAGGTCAAGGTGATGAACGTGGATCTGCAGCGCTCGCGTATCGGGCTGTCCATGCGCATGGACGATACTCCCGACAGCGCCGACGGAGGTGACGCTCGCCAGGCCCCCAGACGTCGCGAAGGCGGTGGCAAGGGCAAGGGCCCTCGGAGCCAGCAGGGTCGCGGTCAGGCAGGCAAGGGAGGGCGCGACGAGGCCGCTCCCATGGGCGCTCTGGGTGCCGCTCTGCTCAAGGCGAAGCAGGGTCGTTCTTGAAACCTGCCAATGGAACGCCATAATCTGTCGACCTTATCCAGCGATCTCGACTGTCGACCTTCGCTGTCGACCGTATCTGTCGACTGAAACAACGGGCGCCTGAGCGCCCGTTGCCGTCGCCGCCATTCGAAGCAGGCCCCCGGGCCCTTCCACGACACGGGGTGTTCACCTTGTCCACTCAGCTTTCTTCGCTCCTCGAACGCCTGCGCGGCCCGGCGGCCGCACGACGCTTCGGCCGCCTGCGCCGCGGCATTGAAAAGGAGGGGCTTCGGGTCGACGACCGCGGCGTGATCGCGGCGACCTTCCATCCCCGGGCGCTGGGCTCCAAACTGACCCATCCCCATATCACCACGGACTACTCCGAGGCGCTGCTGGAGTACATCACGCCGGTCTACAGCCGTCCCGACGAGGCGCTGGAATTTCTGGCCGATCTCCATCGCTACACCTATCGCCATCTGGACGGAGAGTGGATCTGGCCGGCCAGCATGCCTTCCCGGCTCAATGGCAACGACAGCGTGCCCATTGCCGACTACGGGAGCTCCAATGTCGGCACCATGAAGCATGTCTATCGTCGCGGCCTGGACGCTCGCTACGGGCGGATCATGCAGTCGATCGCCGGCATCCACTACAACGTGTCGCTGCCAGACGACCTGTGGACGCTGCTGCAGACCCTGGACGAGCAGGAGCAGGTGTCCATGGGCGAGTACCGCTCGTCGCGCTACTTCGGACTGATCCGCAACTTCCGGCGTCATAGCTGGCTACTGCTGTATCTGTTCGGTGCCTCTCCGGCCATCGATGACAGCTTTCTGGATGACGGCGAGATTCCCGAGGGTCTGGAACGTCTCGGCGAGCGCACCCTGGTATCTCGCTATGCGACCAGCTTGCGGATGTCCGATCTGGGCTACCAGAACAAGGTGCAGGATCAGCTCAAGATCTGCTTCAATTCGTTGTCGAATTACGTCAACACCCTGCGCCATGCCATCGCCACCGGCTGGCCGGACTACGAGGCGTTGGGTGTGCGTGATGGCGATAGCTGGCGTCAGCTCAACGCCAACATCCTGCAGATCGAGAACGAGTACTACAGCGATATTCGTCCCAAGCGGGTCACCCGTCACGACGAGACACCGAGCCAGGCCCTCGAGGCCCGTGGTGTCGAGTACATCGAGGTCCGCTGTCTGGATATCGATCCCTTCGCTACCCTGGGGATCGATGCCGCCCAGACCCGCTTTCTCGACACCTTCCTGGTGTGGTGCCTGCTGTCCGACAGTCCCTGGATCTCCGACGAGGAGTGTGACCACCTGGACGACAATCGGCGCCTGGTGGTGGAGCGCGGTCGCGAGCCCGGGCTCGAGCTCAATGACCGAGGCAACCGCCGCGGTCTGGTCGACTGGAGTCGTGCCATCGTCGCCGAGATGCGCGAGGTCGCCGCGCTGCTCGACCAGCTCGAGGATGGCAGTCCCCACCAGCAGGCGGTGGACGCGATCGCGCCGCGCATCGATGATCCGTCGCTGACGCCTTCTGCTCGCGTGCTGGCGCGCCTCGAGGACAACGGTGAGGAGTTTGTCGAGGCCATGGTCGCCATCGCCCGTGAGCAGGCCGCTGCGCTGGCTGACGAGCCGCTCAATCGGTGTCGTGCGTCCATGCTGGAAGACCTGGTCGAGACCTCTCATCAGCAGCAGCGGGAGATCGAGGCATCCGACACCAGCGATTTTGCTCAATTCCTGAGCGACTATTTCAGCCGAGCCCGGGAGACCCGGGCGTTGGCACCCACGGATCAACCGACCCATAGCGGAGAGAGCCTGAAATGAGCGAGTGGAGCCTGCGGCAGTGGAGCCTGGCGGGACTGGGCTTTTGCGTGGCAATGATGGCCGTGGCCCTGGGGCTTGAACACCTGGTCGGGCTCGAGCCCTGTCCGCTTTGTGTGTTTCAGCGGGTGGCGGTGATCGCGGCGGGGCTGGTGTTTGCCGTGGCCGCGCTGCATGGACCTCGTGGTGCATTCGCCACAGTGGCCTACAGCGGTCTGGCGGCCCTGGCGGTGTTCTCCGGGATCGCTGTCGCCGGGCGTCATCTGTGGCTGCAGTCGCTGCCGGCGGATCAGGTGCCGAGCTGTGGCCCCGGTCTTGACTACATGATCGATGTGCTGCCGCTGCAGAAGGTCATCGCCTCGGTGTTGTCCGGCTCCGGCGAGTGCGCCGAGGTCGGCGCTACCCTGCTCGGGCTGTCGCTGCCAGGCTGGACGATGATCGGCTTTGTGGTACTGCTGGCGGTGCCGGTGGGCATGCTCACGACGCTGCGGGCCACGACCAGCGGCTATCGCTGGAACGGCTGAAGCTTGGCGGTAGAGGCGTTCTCTGCGCCGTTTTGCTGTCGGTGATGACGGCCAATCAGGTACTTGGCATGCATTCGTTGACAGGGGCGGCGGCACGAGGGAGTCTGTTCATCCGCCTGGATTCGGGGTGAGGCAGTGCTAGGGAGGCCGCCATGTTGGAAGATTGCAAGACCGCTCGCGAACGCTGGGGAGGCGTCCATCGACTGATCGACCGCTGGCTCGAGCAGCGCGAGGGTTTGCTCGTTGTCTTGAATGAGCTCGAACAGTCATGCGATGCGGATCTGGAAACCATCACCAAGGAACGCATCGACACCTTCAGCGAGACGCTGATGGACTACATCAGCGCCGGCCATTTCGAGGTCTATCCGCAACTGAGGGAAGAGGCGCGTGCCTTCGATGACACGTCGGCACTGAATATCGCCGATCGTCTGCTGGAACGCCTCGAGATGTCCACCGAACTGGTGCTGTCCTTTGACGAGGACTACTCTACTCCGGTGCGCTGCCAACGCTTTCTGCCGCGTTTGCCGGCCTGGCTCGAGCGTCTGAAGAAGGGCCTGTCGGAGCGCTTCGGCCTGGAAGATCAGCTGATTGCACGGCTCCACGACGAGCACGCCCCCGCCGAAGGCATCTCCTGACAGGGGGTGCCGGCGGTGAAGGAGGGTAGTGAGGGCGGACCGTGAGGGCGGACAGTGAGTGAGAGGGTGAGTGAGCGCGCAAGTCCAACGCGGCGCCTTGATCGCTTTCGATAACACCGAAGGCTTTGGTGGCGTCGTTCGCACCAGGCCGCCGATTTCGCCCGCTCCCGATACTCAGAGGATCCGACACTTCTGGATCTGGCTCTTGAGGGCCGCCACGTCAGGTCGTCCAGGCGGACGTGTCTGGCGACAACCCAGGTCGGCGGTGCGAGGCCAGGTCAATTGCGTCGGGCCAATTGAGTTTTGTGCACTGCAAGCATAAGATTTTCCGCGTCCTGAACGCCGCCCGAGGCAGCCAAGGTGTCGGCCGACGTCTGCATGATGCCGCCCGGGCCCCTTCACGGCGACAATCCCAAGGAGCCATGATGAAAGACCCCGTACGTATTGCCATCACCGGTGCCGCCGGTCAGATCAGCTACTCTCTCGCCTTCCGTATCGCCGCAGGCGACATGCTGGGCCCGGACCAGCCGGTCATCCTGCAGCTGCTCGAGATCACTCCGGCCATGGAAGCGCTGAATGGCGTGGTGATGGAGCTCAACGACTGCGCCTTCCCGCTGGTTCAGGACATCGTCGCCACCGACGATGCCAACGTGGCCTTCAAGGACGCCGACTTCGCCCTGCTGGTGGGTGCTCGTCCGCGCGGTCCGGGCATGGAGCGCAAGGACCTGCTCGAGGCCAACGCCGCCATCTTCTCCGCCCAGGGCAAGGCCATCAACGACAACGCCAGCCGTGACATTCGCGTGCTGGTGGTGGGCAACCCGGCCAACACCAACGCCCTGATCGCCTCCTGCAACGCGCCGGACCTCGACGCCGGCCAGTTCACCGCGATGATGCGTCTGGACCACAACCGGGCCAAGACTCAGCTGGCGCAGAAGGCCGGCAAGCACGTCACCGACGTCGACAGCATGATCGTCTGGGGCAACCACAGCGCGACCCAGTACCCGGATCTGTCCCACTGCAAGGTGGACGGCAAGCCGGCCTTCGACCTGGTCGAGCGCGACTGGTACGAAAACGACTTCATCCCGACCGTGCAGCAGCGTGGCGCCGCCATCATCAAGGCCCGTGGTGCATCCTCCGCTGCATCCGCCGCATCCGCCGCCATCGATCACATGCGTGATTGGGCGCTGGGCAGCGACGGCATCGTCAGCATGGGCATTCCCGCCGACGGCAGCTACGGCGTCGAGCCGGGCATCATGTATTCCTACCCGGTGGTGTGCAAGGACGGCAAGTACGAGATCGTCCAGGGTCTCGAGGTCGACGAGTTCAGCCGCACCAAGATGAAGGCGACCGAAGACGAGCTGCGCGAAGAGCGCGCTGCGGTCGAGCACCTGCTGGGCTGATATCGGTCTCGCAAGGCCCGACAGGGCCTTGCACAGCATCGCCGGCACGTCGACCAGTGGTCATCGTGCCAACGAAGAACCCCGCCACAATGTGGCGGGGTTCTTTTGTGGATGGCGTCGGTGTCGTGCGAGGGGCTTGTCTCAACCGCGCTTGGCTCAACCGCGCAGGGAGATGATCTTCCAGCCCTTGGCCTCGGCGACTTCGCGCAGGGCCGGGTCCGGGTCCACCGCGACCGGATGATCGACCTGCTCGAGCAGCGGCAGGTCGTTGTGGGAGTCGCTGTAGAACCAGGCGCCGTCGAGGGTGTCGTCGCGCTCAGAAAGCCACTGTTCCAGGCGGGTCACCTTGCCCTGCTGAAAGCTCGGCACGCCGCTGACCCGGCCGGTGTAGCGGCCATCGACGAGCTCCGGTTCCACGGCGATCAGGTCATCGATGCCCAGGCGTTCGGCGATGGGGCCAGTGATGAAGCGATTGGTAGCGGTGATGATCAGAAGGGTGTCGCCCCGTGCGCGGTGGCGGGCGATCAGTTCCTCGGCCTGGGGCAGGATGGCGGGCTCGATCTTGCTGGCCATGAACTGCTGGTGCCAGGCGGCGAGCTGTTCCATGGAATTGTCCGCCAGTGGCTTCAGGGCCACCTCCAGGAAGGCCATCATGTCGAGACGACCGGCGTCGTAGTCGGCCTTGAAACGGTCATTGGCCTCGCGATAGGCCACCGCGTCCACGGCGCCCTGCTCGAGCAGGAATTCGCCCCAGGCATGGTCGCTGTCGATCGACAGCAGGGTATTGTCCAAATCGAAGATGGCCAGACTCAAGGTGTGTCTCCCGGCGCTTGGGTGAGGCGACCTCCCGGCCCGGCGATCTGTGTCGGAGTGGCCAGCAACAGGCGTACGTCATGCCCATGGGCCCCTGGCCCGGGAAGGCCACAAAGGGGGCGATTATGTCAGAACCTCGGCAGGGGTTCGAGATGTCGTATTGATGCGCTTCGAGCCATTGTGGAAGAATGCAGTCAATACCGATTGGAAAGGTGAAGCCCGTGATCGACGCAGACGGCTTTCGCCCCAACGTTGGCATCATCATCGTCAACGACCAGGGGCAGCTGCTATGGGCGCGTCGGGTAGGGCAGAACGCGTGGCAATTTCCCCAGGGAGGCATCAAGTCAGATGAGACGCCCCAGCAGGCTTTGTTCAGAGAGCTCCACGAAGAAATCGGCCTGACCGCCGAGGATGTGGAGGTACTGGCCTGCACCAGGGGGTGGCTACGCTACCGCCTGCCGCGACGCATGGTTCGCACACATTCGCGCCCAGTGTGCATAGGACAGAAACAGAAGTGGTTCCTGCTGCGGATCCGCTGCCAGGAAAGCCGCATCTGTGTGGATGGCACCCCCAAGCCCGAGTTCGATGGCTGGCGTTGGGTCAGTTACTGGTATCCGCTGGGGCAGGTGGTCCCGTTCAAGAGGGAGGTCTACCGCCGAGCACTACGTGAGCTATTGCCTCGCGCCCAGAGCCTGGCGCTGGAGAAGGGATGAATCCAGCGCCCGCGGCAGCACATCAGCCACGTCGGCGAGAGGCCGGTGGCGTTGCTGCCTCCCACTTATCGTTCGGTCGCCCCATGGCCGGACCAGTACAAGAACAGGGGTGAGACCTTTCCATGCTCAAGGTCCTGCAACGAATCATTCAGGAGGTCAACAGCGCGCGCAGCCTGGACGCGGCGCTGGCGACCCTGGTGCGCCGGACACGCAAGGCGATGCAGACCGATGTCTGTTCGTTCTACCTGTTTGACGGCGAACGCGATGCGCTGGTGCTGATGGAGACCATCGGCCTGAGAACCCAGGCGGTGGGCCAGGTGGCGCTGCCGGTAGGGGAGGGGCTGGTCGGCACCGTGGCCCGCCGCGAGGAACCGCTCAACCTGGAGGACGCCCAGGCTCACCCCAGTTTCCGTTACTTCGAGGCCACCGGTGAAGAGCGCTACTCGAGCTTTCTCGGTGTGCCCATCATCCATCAGCGCCGCATGCTCGGTGTACTGGTGGTGCAACAGGCAGAGCGTCGTCGTTACGATGAATCCGACGAGGCCTTCCTGGTCACCATGGGCGCCCAGCTTGCCGGCGTGCTGGCCCATGCGCTGGCTACCGGTGGGTTGACCTGCCCGGCCTTTCCCGGCGTCCAGGCGACCTTCATCGGGGTCGCCGCCTCACCCGGCATGGCCATCGGCGAGGCGGTGGTGCTGTCACCGCCGGCCGATCTCGACAGCGTGCCGGATCTGGTGCCCACCGACGTCGAGTTCGAGATCGCGCGGCTCAAGGACGCCATCGCTCGGGTGCGCGAGGAGATTCGTGCCGCCGGCGAGCGGCTGGCCAATCGTATCTCGGCCCAGGAACTGGCGCTGTTCGACGTCTATCAGCAGATGCTCGGCGAGGCGGCGCTGTCCCAGGAAGTCGAAAAGCGTATCCGCGAGGGCCAGTGGGCGCCCGGCGCCCTGGCCGACGTGGTGCGCCGCCATGTGCAGTATCTTGAGCGTGTGGACGACGATTACCTGAGAGAGCGTGCCGCCGACGTGCGCGATCTCGGACGCCGAGTGCTGGCCCATCTGCAGGAAGAGTCGCCGCGGTTGCCCGAACACTACCCCCAGGGGGCCATCCTGATCGGTGACGAGATCAGCGTCGCGCTGCTTGGCGAGGTGCCCCGGGACCGACTTGGCGGACTGATCTCGGTACGAGGGTCGAGCAACTCCCATGTGGCCATCATCGCCCGTGCCATGGGGATTCCGCTGGTGTCGGGGATGATCGACCTGCCATTGCCGCGACTCGACGGCGCCCCGCTGGTGCTGGATGGTCACCGAGGGCGCGTGTTCGTGCGTCCTGGCCCGGAGCTGGTGGCCCATTACCAGAGCCAGATCGACGAGGAGAAGGCCCTGGCGGCGCTGCTCGAACACGAGCAGGACCTGCCCAGCGTGACCCCGGACGGTCACGCCATGACGCTGATGGTCAATACCGGACTGACCGTCGATACGGTCGCATCGCTCAAGACGCGTATCGGCGGGGTTGGCCTGTATCGCACCGAAGTGCCGTTCATGATCACCGAACGTTTCCCCGGCGAGCAGGAGCAGACCCGGCTGTACAGGGAGCAGCTCGAGAGCTTTGCCCCGCTTCCGGTGGTGATGCGGACCCTGGATATCGGTGGCGACAAGGACCTGCCGTACTTCCCCATCGAAGAGGCCAACCCCTTCCTCGGCTGGCGCGGTATTCGCGTCACCCTGGACCACCCCGAAGTGCTGATGGTACAGCTGCGCGCCATGCTCCGGGCCTCCCAGGGGCTCGACAACCTCGAGCTGCTGCTGCCCATGGTGACCAATGTCGATGAAGTCGATGACACCCTGAAGCTGATCGAGCGGGCGATCATCGAGCTGGGTGAAGAGGGGGTGGACGTGCGCCGGCCGCGCCTCGGGGTGATGCTCGAGGTGCCGGCGACGCTCTACCAGCTCAAGGCACTGGCGGCGCGGGTCGACTTTTTCTCCGTGGGCAGCAACGACCTGACCCAGTACCTTCTGGCGGTGGATCGCAACAACCCGCGGGTCGCCGACCTCTACGATTCCTGTCACCCGGCGGTGCTGTCGGCGCTGCATCGCCTGGCCGCCGAGAGCAGCGAGCTGAACGTGCCGACCTCGGTGTGTGGCGAACTCGCCGGCGACCCGGCTGGCGCGCTGCTGCTGATGGGCATGGGCTTCCGGGTGCTGTCGATGAATGGCCCCAACCTGCCCCGTGTGCGGGCGGCCATTCGCCGGGTATCGCGGGAGGCGGCAGCCGAGCTGGTGGAGCAGACCCTTGCGCTGGATACGCCAGCGGAGGTGCGCGCCCACCTGGCGAACCGCATGCAGGCCTGGCAGCTGGCCCATCTGCTGCCGCCCAGGGATTGAGCGAGGCAGCGGCCGTCAAGGAAGGCCGCGCGCCTTGGCATCTCGCAGCGTGGCCAGCGACGCTTCAGCCGTCTCGTTCGATGGTCAGCGCCAGCCGAGTCTCGCCCTGAGGCCGCCCGCCCGGGCCGAAGCGCCGTTCAGAGATGTCGAAACGCTCGCCGTTCACGTCGCGGTGCAGCGTCAACTCGCTGGTGGCACGGGTGCCGTAGTCGTCGCCGACGATAAAGGCCGGTGACAGGAAGCGTTCGAGCTCCAGCCCCACGCCGGTGTCCGGCAGGCTAGCGTCCGGCGCCGGGTGGCGGTCGAGGAAGCCCTGGCGGGCGTTTGCCAGGGAGGCGTGTCTGGCCTCGGCGATGTCTTCGGCCAGGGCGTTGCGCACCTGGACCAGCTTGGGCCAGGGGGTATCCAGAGAGGCGTTGGACAGGCCGTGCACTCCGGCCTCGACCGCCTGCAGTGCGCAGCCGTGGCGATGCCGCTCGAGGTGCCAAAGCCGCTTGCCGTCGCCGATCAGCAGATTGAAGCCACCGTAGCGCAATGCCTCGCCCGCACTCTGGCATTCGAGCCAGGCCTCGAGGTCATCGGTTTCGAGGCCACGGCGCACCAGCAGGCCGCGGCTTTCGCTCGGTTGCGGTGGTATCAGTTCCGGGTCGCGAACATTGGTGATGGCGGCGAAGCGGCCGCGACGATGGATGCCGAGCCAGGTCCCGCCGGCCTCGAGGTCGCGACCGGCGACCAGCCCCGGGGCATCCGGCCA
>NZ_JAMXRY010000045.1:0-41306 GCF_024124525.1 Halomonas sp. OfavH-34-E
GAAGATGTCCATGACCACGGCAGCCTTGCGCTTCGCGGTCCATCGTTTGATGGAGTTGTCGTCGCTCATCCTGTCCTCCTGATGACTGCACTATACCCTGTGCAGCTATGGAGGGGGTCACTTCAAGGCGGCATCCGCGCAGCCGGCTGATCCACTTTATCGATATCCGCGACGACGATTTTTGCGCCGAGGCCTGGGGCCAGCGCTTCGATGACATGCTGGGCAAGCTGCACCTGCGCGACGCCACAGGTCGCTGGTTCATCGGCATGGATGCCACTCGCGCATTGTACGCGACGCTGGGTCATCGCCGTTGGGTGCAGCTAAGCCGCGTACCCGGTTTGCGTGGACTGCTGGACATCGGCTATCTGGGCTTCGCCCGACTGCGCCCCTGGCTAACAGGGACTCAAAGGAAGCGATAAGGCAGGTCGACACCGCCAAGGGCCCTGGCAGCTTGCGCCAGGGACTTGTTCGGTGAACGTGGGTACATCAGTGGCAAGGCAGAGACGGCGAGACTGCCGTCGAGAGGGTTCCAGCACCAGGGTGGTGTGGAACGATGTCACTCAAAACACCAGGGGCATACGTGAGGCCAGCGGTTCGGCATAGTGGGCCTCGCGACCGATCACCTCGTCGTGGGCCACGTGCTGGACCAGATAGGCGCGGTGGATACCGGCACGCTTGAGCTCCAGGTAGACGTCGTCCAGCGAGCGGAACAGCACCGGCTTGCCGCGGCGGCAGAGCATCTTGCGGGCACCTTCCACGTCTTCCAGTTCGACCTGGTAAAAACGGCTGCCGGCATGGCCGATCACGCGAATCTCGAAGTTGTCGTGGCGGCCGACAAAGGCCTTGAGATCATTAATTTCCATCGTATCTTTCGCCTCTTTTCATCCTGTCGCGACGGGGGTCCTGTGGCCCCCGCCCTCCTTATGTGACGACACTACGGCGACGAGCGTGCCGATGATATTTCGGCAGACCATGACACTCGTTTCATTTCCCTGTGCCGCGCATGTGACTCTCTGATCATGGCACAGCCTGGGCCCTTCGGGTGACATTCCCGTGACGGTGTGAAGAATTTCTCTGATCTGGATACATATTGGCCGTTTCGCGCGCACAGCGGGTTAAACGACCTCCATGATCGCGGCGGAGAAAAAGGGGTCTTCAGCGGCAGGCAGCGCCTTTGCGGGAGGAAGTGGAGGGCTTGAAGGAGACAGCGACGGCGTCCCCGGGAGGGGGTGCTGAAGGAGGAAAAACGAAGGCCCGCGACACGAATGCTCGCGGGCGACGGATCCGGCGGTGAGACTACTGGTAGTCGGAGGGATCGATGGCCTTGCCGAGGGAGTTGCGGTCGACCCAATTGCCGGCCTTGGTTTCCTTGTAGCGAAACACCACCTTGTCGCCGATCTGCACCGGCAGCTCGGAGTCTTCTGTCTGGTAGCTGTAGTCCACGCCGTCCACTACCAGGTGATAGCGATACAGATCGGGCATGCCGAGCCATTCCTTGAACGGGCCTTCCCGTTCCACCGAGGTCAATTCGCCACGGGCTTCCAGCTTGGGCGCGCGACGGCGATTGCCGCGTCGAAATCCGCCTGCCATGTCAGGTCTCCTTCACTGTGTCTGTCGAAATCGCAAGGGGCGGCATTATACGAGCCCGTCGGTCAGGCTCAAGCACGTTTATTCGCCGAAGGTATCACCGTAGCTGTCCGGCGCCAGATCCTCGAAGCGGGTGTACTTGCCGATAAAGGCCATGTGCACCGTCCCGATGGGGCCATTACGCTGCTTGCCGATGATGAATTCGGCGAGTCCCTTGTTGTCGGGATTATCCGGGTTGTAGACCTCATCACGATAGACGAAACCGATCAGGTCGGCGTCCTGCTCGATGGCCCCGGATTCACGCAGGTCCGACATCACCGGACGCTTGTTGGGGCGCTGCTCCAGCGAGCGGTTGAGCTGCGACAGCGCAATCACCGGGCAGCCGAACTCCTTGGCAAGCCCCTTGAGCGAGCGCGAGATCTCCGAAATCTCGCCGGTACGGTTGTCACCGAACCCCGGCACCTGCATCAACTGCAGGTAGTCGATCATGATCATCGCCAGGTTGCCGTGCTCGCGCACCACGCGACGCACCCGTGAGCGCATCTCGTTGGGCGACAGCGCAGCGGTGTCATCGATGAACAGTTGCTTGTCCTTGAGCAGGTTGACCGCCGAGGTCAACCTCGGCCAGTCCTCGTCCTCGAGCTGACCGGAGCGCACTCGGGTCTGGTCGATACGCCCGAGTGACGACAGCATGCGCAGCATGATCGAGTCCGCCGGCATCTCCATGGAGAACACCATCACCGGCTTGTCGCTGGACACCACCGCGTGCTCCACCAGGTTCATGGCGAAGGTGGTCTTGCCCATGGACGGGCGGCCGGCGACGATCACCAGGTCGGAGGGCTGCAGCCCGGAGGTCATGTCATCGAGATCGCGAAAGCCGGTCGACAGGCCGGTCATCTCGCCTTTCATGTTGAACAGCTCGTCGATGCGATCGACGGCCTTGGTCAGCAGCTCGCTCATGCCGATGGGGCCGCCGGCCTTGGGGCGGTCCTCGCTGATCTGGAACACCAGCCGCTCGGCCTCGTTGACCAGCTCATCGGCAGGACGCCCATTGGGGCTGAAGGCGCCGTCGGCGATCTGGTTGGCCGCCTGGATCAGCTTTCTCAGGGTGGCGCGTTCGCGCACGATGTCGCCATAGGCGCGGATATTGCTGGCCGAGGGAGTGTTGCGGGCCAGCTCCGCCAGGTAGGCGAGCCCGCCCACGGTGTCGAGCTGGTCGCGCCCCTCCAGAGCCTCGGACAGGGTCACCACGTCCAGCGGACGGCTCGACTCGGCCAGCGCCACCATGGCGTTGAACACCAGGCGATGCTCGTAGCGATAGAAGTCGTCGGCCACCAGCCGGTCGGCGATATTGTCCCAGGCCTGATTGTCGAGCATCAGGCCACCCAGCACCGACTGCTCGGCCTCCACCGAGTGCGGCGGAACCTTCAGCGCCGCGGCTTCACGATCGATGGTTTGGACGTCACTCATGCGCTTGTCTCTTCGCTGTTGTTCACGGCGCCATGCCACTGGATCCAGGCTGTGTCCGAAAAGTCGACGAGCGCAGCCACTCTCCAGACAAGCCTTAGTCTACCCGAAGCCGGGTCCGTCGCACGATCACCCGTGCGGGCGATCGCGAGCCACAAAAAAGGGCGCGGGATGTGACTCCCGCGCCCTTGCCACTGCCGTGGGAGACGACCTTACTCGGCCACCACCACCACGCGCACGGTGGCGTCGACGTCGGCATGCAGGTGCAGCACGATGTCGTATTCGCCGGTCTGGCGGATCGGGCCTTCCGGCATGCGGACTTCGCTCTTGGCGACGTCGATACCGGCGCTGGAGATCGCCTCGGCCAGGTCACGCGGACCGATGGAACCGAACAGCTTGCCTTCGTCGCCAGACTTGGCGACCAGAGACAGCTCGATGTCGTTGAGCTGCTCGGCGCGAGCTTCGGCTTCGGCCTTGCGCTCGGCGGCCTGAGCTTCGAGCTCGGCACGCTGGGCTTCAAAGGCAGCGATGTTGTCCTTGGTGGCCGGCACGGCGAGACCGTAGGGCACCAGGTAGTTGCGGCCGTAACCAGGCTTGACGGTGACCTTGTCACCGAGACCGCCCAGCTTGCCAATGTTGTCGAGCAGAATGACTTCCATCTCGTAAACCTCTATGTCAGTTGTTGTGACCCAGACGCCCGCGGAAGTCCGCGAAGGTATCGATCAGGGCCACAACCAGCACGATGAGAATCATGGGCCAGGTGGTGATCAGCAGCAGATAGAACGCGACCAGCCACAACCCGTTCATTCCCTTACGTCCAACTACACCATGTGTCAGGCCGATGCCGGCCATCAGCAGCGGAATCCAGGCCAGCATGCCGATCCCGGGGAGACCCAGCAGGGTGCCGGCGATCACCAGCACCACCAACAGGATCAGCTCCCTCGGGGTGAGCCGCAGGGCGTGGAACTCTTCCCGGAAACCTCCCGGGTTGTAGAGCCCCGCCTGCCAGCTGCGTGCCAGGGCCAGACAGGCCACCGCAGCGAGCATCACCACCAGACCGGTGACACCGCTGATGACCAGCTCGGCCAGCCGACTGGCGTCGAGCCCCTGGGCAGCCAGCTCGTCGAGCATGGCCGCCACCTCGGAGGAACTCTGGCGCAGCTGCTCCAGCATCAGGGCGGTGTCTGCCTTGGGCAGGAACACCCCCAACTGGATCATCGCAGCGCCGGCCAGCGACCCCAGGATCAGCGCCTCGCCCCAGCGCATGCGGGAGCGCAGCACGATGGCCATCAACAGCGCCAGCAGGGTGGTCGCCAGAGGGATCGGATCTCCCTGGGTCCACCACCAGCCTGCCGGCACCGCCGCAGCGGCGATCACCGGCATCGCCGGTGCCATGCCCTTGCGCAAGGTCACCAGAGCGGCAATCGCCGCCCCGAACCAGAACAGCCAGGGCACCGCAGACGCCACCAGCGCGACCAGAGTCGCCTGGGGCATGCCTTTCATCGACCATCGGGCGACGGGCAGCATCGGCGACGACTTACTGGTGGCTGTCGGTGTAAGGCAGCAGGGCCAGGTAGCGTGCGCGCTTGATCGCGGTGGACAGCTGGCGCTGGTAACGGGCCTTGGTACCGGTGATGCGGCTGGGAACGATCTTGCCGGTCTCGGTGATGTAGGCCTTGAGCGTGTCCAGATCCTTGTAGTCGATCTGCTTCACGCCTTCAGCGGTGAAACGGCAAAACTTGCGGCGACGGAAAAAGCGTGCCATGGAAAGACTCCTTATACGTGCGTTGCAGAGCTAGTGATGCGCGGCTCAGGCGGATTCAGCGGTGCGCGGCTTTTCTTCGCGACGGGCACGCTTCTCTTCCACCGGCTTCATCATCGGAGACGCTTCGGTGATGGCTTCCTTGCAGCGCACCACCAGGCTGCGAATGATGGCGTCGTTGAAACGGAAGATGTTCTCGATTTCCTCGAGGGTCTCGCCGCTGCACTCGACGTTCATCAGCACGTAGTGAGCCTTGTGGATCTTGTTGATCGGGTAGGCCAGGTGACGGCGGCCCCAATCCTCGAGACGGTGAACAGTACCGGCGTTCTCGGTGACGATGCTGGTGTAGCGCTCGACCATGGCCGGAACCTGCTCACTCTGGTCCGGGTGGACCATGAAGACGATCTCGTAGTGACGCATGGATTCTCCTTTCGGTTTGGCAGCTTCCGCAGGGGCCTGAGTCGTCTCGGCGCCGGGGGAAGCAAGGAGTGAATAACAATTAGCCTGTCCCGCGCAGAACGCACGGGCGCACAGATTCTACGGAGTTGTGATCAGGGTTGCAAGCCGATGCTGGGGCGACACCGTCACCCGCGGGCCTTGAGCTCGCGCTGGCGCACCACCTCGAACAGACAGACGCCGGTGGCCACCGACACATTGAGACTCGAGACGGTGCCCGCCATGGGCAGCTTGACCAGGTTGTCGCAGGCCTCCCGGGTCAACCGACGCATGCCCTTGCCCTCGGCCCCCATCACCAGCGCCATGGGCCCGGTGAAGTCGGCAGCGAAGACGCTGGCGTCGGCCTCGCCGGCGGTACCGGTGATCCACACTCCTTCTTCCTTCAGTCGCGCCATGGCGCGGGCCAGGTTGGTCACCTGATACACCGGCACGCTCTCGGCGGCACCGCAGGCCACCTTGCGCACGGTGGCGTTGAGCGGTGCCGACTTGTCCTTGGGCACGATCACGCCGTGCACCCCGGCGGCATCGGCACTGCGTAGACAGGCGCCGAAGTTGTGAACGTCGGTGACACCATCGAGGATCAGCAGCAGCGGCGGCGTCTCCAGCGGCCAGGCCTTGAGCTTGTGCCACAGGGACTCCTCGCCCTCCGGAGCCAGTGGCGGACAGAACGCCACGATACCCTGATGGGAGGCACCCTGGGAAAGGCCGTCGAGCTCTTCACGGAGCACGCTCCTGAGCCTGGCGCCGCGACTGCGCGCGGTATCGACCAGCTCACTGAGACGACGCCCGGCGTCGCCCTCCTGCACCCACAGTTCCTTGGGTGATTCGCCACGCTCCAGCAGCGCCCGGACGGCGTGGACGCCGAACACACTGTCGAGGCCGTTCGGCACTGCCGGACCATGCTGACCACGTCCCTTGCCACGCGCCTGAGTACGCGCCTGGTCATGCGTCTGGGACTGGCTCTGGCCGTGGCGACGGCGTCTGGAATCATGCTTGGCCACGGGCGGCCTCCTGGTCAATCTTCACGCGGGTGTTCATCCCTTGTTGCCACGCCGCGGACCGCGGCGCCGACGTCCGCCCTTCTTCTTCGGGGCATCCTGTTCGCCGACCCCGGAAGGGCCGTCGGCACGGCGCTTGGTGTCGCCCTGGGCCGTCCTGCCGCCGCGCCCCTTGCCCTGGCCTTTGCCCTGACTCTGGGTGCCTGCGTCGCGACGCTTGCGCGGTGCCCGACGAGGGCGCGGCTTGTCGTCGGCCATCTCGAAGTCGATCTTGCGCTCGTCGAGGTCGACCCGAGCCACCTGAACGGTGACCCCATCGCCCAGGCGATAGCTGGTGCCGGTACGCTCGCCCTTGAGACGATGCTTCTCGGGCTCGTAGTGGTAGTAGTCCGACGGCAAGGAGGTGACGTGGACCAGTCCCTCGACATAGAACTCGTCGAGGCGCACGAAGATACCGAACTGGGTAACCGAGGCGATGGTACCGTCGTAGACCTCGCCGAGTTTGTCGGACATGAACTCGCACTTGAGCCAGCCCTCGACGTCACGGGTGGCGTCGTCGGCACGACGCTCGGTCATCGAGCAGTGCTCGCCAAGTTCGAGCATCTGCTCGAAGGTATAGGGACACCACTTGGTCGGCGGCTCCACCGGCGCGCCCTCGGCGCGCAGCACGGTGTTGGTCTGGCGCGGTCCGCGGATCACCGAACGAATGGCGCGGTGCACCAGCAGATCGGGATAGCGACGAATCGGCGAGGTAAAGTGGGCGTAGGCCGGGTAGGCCAGGCCAAAGTGGCCCTCGTTGTGGGGCGAATACACCGCCTGACTCATCGAGCGCAGCATCACCGTCTGAATGATGTCGGCATCGTCGCGACCCTTGATCGCCTCGGCCAGGTCACGGTAGTCCTGGGGCGTCGGTTCATCACCACCGCCGAGTGACATGCCGATCTCGTTGAGGAACAGCCGCAGCTTGTCCAGGCGCTCCGGCGACGGACGCTCGTGGATACGGTACAGCGCCGGCAGGTCGTGCTTGTCGAGGAAGCGCGCGGTGGCAACGTTGGCCGCCAGCATGCACTCCTCGATGATCTTGTGGGCGTCGTTGCGTGAGCGCGGCACGATCTTCTCGATCTTGCGCTCGTCGTTGAAGACGATGGCGGTCTCGGTGGTCTCGAAGTCGATGGCACCCCGTTCGGTGCGCGCTTCTCGCAGCAACTGGTAGAGGCTGTGCAGGTTCTTCAGCGACGGCACCAGCGACTTGTACTCCTGGCGCAGGGCCTCGCCTTCCTCCCCCTCGTCCTGAAGGATCGCCGCCACCTTGTTGTAGGTCAGCCGGGCATGGGAACGGAACACCGCCTCGTAGAAGCGATAACGGCTGATGGCTCCGGTCTTGGAGATGTTGAGCTCGCACACCAGCGCCAGACGATCGACGTCCGGGTTCAGCGAGCACAGTCCATTGGACAGCAGCTCCGGCAGCATCGGCACTACTTGCCCCGGGAAGTACACCGAGTTGCCGCGGGCGATGGCCTCCTGATCGAGCGGGCTGCCGGGACGCACGTAGTGCGACACGTCGGCGATGGCGACAAGGAGCTTCCAGCTGCCCGAACGCGTCTTGTAGGCACACACCGCGTCGTCGAAGTCCTTGGCGGTCTCGTCATCGATGGTGACCAGCGGCTTGTCACGCAGGTCGATGCGGTGGAGCTTGTCCTCCTCGGCGACCTCGGCGGACATGCTGGCGATCTGATCGGTGACATCCGGCGGAAACTCGGACGGGATCTCGTAGCTTCTCAGCGCGATGTCGATCTCCATACCGGGATCCATACGCTCTCCCAGCACCTCGATGACCTCACCCACCGGCTGCACCCGGGTCTCGGGCTGCTTGACGATGCGTGCCGAGATGACCTGGCCGTCCTGGGCGCCACCACAGGCGCTGTGCGGGATGATCACCTCCTGGGTGATCCGATTGTTCTCGGGGATCAGTACCCCGAACTCGGGAGTATTCTCGCGATACACACCGACGATGGTCTGGGTGTTGCGCGCGATGACGTCCACCACCGTGGCCTCGTCACGGCCCCTGCGATCGCGTCCGCTGATACGCACCAGCACGTGGTCACCGTGAAACACCCGGCGCATCTGTCGCGGGGGGATCACCAGATCAGGCTTCTTGCCGTCGTCGCGCAATAGAAAGCCGAAACCGTCCCGATGCCCCAGCACCTTGCCCTTGATCAGATCGAGCTTATCGATCAGCGCATAGGCGTTGCGACGGTTGCGCAGCACCTGGCCGTCCCGCTCCATGGCGGACAGGCGGCGACGCACCGCCTCGCGCAGGTCCTCGTCATCGAGACCCAGCTGATCGCTCATGGCCTCATGGGTCACCGGCGCCCCGATTTCCTCGAGCCGCTTGAGCAGGTATTCGCGGGACGGGGCGGGGTTGTCGTACTTGTGGGCTTCGCGGAGAGCGTGTTCGTCGGCGTCGAGCGTCCAATGGGTCATGCGAAAGGCATCCTTGGCAGGGTCGAGGACGGCAGGTGAGCGCCGACTCCCGGGCGCGAGCGTGCGGTCTTGTCGAAAATTTGTCGTAACATGCGCGCAGTATAGCGCTGGCGCGGCCTTGACCCAACCATAAGCGCCCGTGGATAGACCCGCCGCCCGCCGAGGGCCCATTCAGGCGATGGTCACAACAGCAAAAAAAATCGCGCGATTCCTTATCGAGACGCTTGCATTATCCAAATGATTCGGTAACATACGCGCCACTTGCCCAGATGGCGGAATTGGTAGACGCGCTAGCTTCAGGTGCTAGTGTCCTTATGGACGTGGAGGTTCAAGTCCTCTTCTGGGCACCAACGATCCTTCGGGATCACGACGATGCAAGTCGTCACGCTCTTTGTCAGTCAAGCAGCACGTGTTCGCCCAGGTGGCGAAATTGGTAGACGCGCTAGCTTCAGGTGCTAGTGTCCTTATGGACGTGGAGGTTCAAGTCCTCTCCTGGGCACCATCGACTCGTCAGGGTCGACGAACACGACAGACTGATGCAAGATTGACAAGAGAATCGCATGACATGCCCAGGTGGCGGAATTGGTAGACGCGCTAGCTTCAGGTGCTAGTGTCCTTATGGACGTGGAGGTTCAAGTCCTCTCCTGGGCACCATCGTCATGCAGACAACGGATCCACATCGGATCAACAAGAACCCGCGCCTCGTCGCGGTTTTTTTGTGCCTGAAATCTGCACCGCTCCCGGATATCCCTCTACCTCACCTTCCTCTCGCACTATCCCTCTGCGCCACCCTCCTGACGCAGCAGAACAGCAACAGCCAGCTCCGCCGTCTTTCCGGCACCCGCGAACTCTCTACCTAGTCGAATCGAGAGGGCAACTCGGCCACCTGGGACAATGCCCAGTCGCCGACCCCCGCGACCGACTCCCAGTCGGCTTCCTGGCTCGCCGCCAGCCGCGGCAGGAAATTCAGCCCGGTGCTTGCTTCTACCTCGTCGATGCTGACCAGAAACTGCTTGAGCGACTCGTCGCCACGCACGTCCTGGGGCATCACAAAGGCCACCGCCAGCGGCGTATCCCCCGGCACCACCACGATCTTGTAGAACGCCACCGGCACCTCGACGAAGCCGACGCGATTGAGTAGACGATCGATCTCGATATCGGTGATTCGTGTCTCGGCGTAGATCGGGCCGGTGATCACCTGCAGCCGGCCGAAGCGCGGCAGGAAGTGGTCCATCACCACCTCCTCCAGGCGCTGCCACAGCTGCCGATTGAGCGCGGGCTTCTGCGGCATCATGTTGCTCATCAGAAAGCTGTCGTCCTGGGCGTCCTCTCCCCACACCTTGGCCATGGCGTAGTTTGGAGCCAGATGGCCGCGGTCGTAACCGCTGCCCGAGTAGCTTGAGGTACTGACAGGCCAGAGCGTGCGCCAGTCCTGGCGGAAACCGGGTCGCGGCCCGATCTGTCGATCCCCGCTCTGGCGTAGCTCATAGCTGACCCACAGCGCACCGACGCGGACATCCGACCATCCCAGCAGATAGCCATCGTTACGCATGACGCGGGTGAAGGACAAGACGCCGGGCTCGGCCCACTCGGTTACCCCCATCCAGCTCATGCGATCACGGTAGCCCTGCTCTGTGCTGTGCCACAGAAAGGCACCCGCGGCGACCAGCACCAGCGAGACAAGGAGGTTTCGGGGGCGGGGTATCAGGCGATCGAGTGAAAGGTCCACACGCTTCCTTGATGCAAAGAGTCACGAGATGGCGAAGAGGTGCTGGTCGCCGGCGCGTCGAACGAGCGGCGTTGCGCCGGCCCGGCGCAGTCACCGGGCCGCCGACGCGATCTTGCTACCACCCCAGCGAGAACATGGTCTCCAGGTCGTGACGGGAGTGCACCTGCATGGCATTGAGGGTCTCGGTGTCGGCGATCCCCTCCACCGCGTTCAGGCGACCGGTGACGAGTTCGGCCAGGCTCTCGAAATCACGGGTGCGCGCGATCGCCACCAGGTCGTAGCGACCACAGGTGGAGTACACCTCGCTGATGCCGTCGACCTCGGCGAGGCGCTCCGCCACCGCCTTGACCTGGCCCTTTTCGGCATTGATCAGGATCACTGCATTCTGCATGGTCGCCCTCCTTCGATGTCCGTCTTCGCCTGGCCAACCAAGCCCACGGCACAGACGGCAAGATGTGGTGTGCTCGCGGCGCAGTATATCAGCGCCGGCGCGGCACGGGCAGCACCACCCGACGGGCACCACCTGCGTGGCGGATTGCCGCAGCGGAGTAGCGAGGATTCGCCAAGACTCAAAGGCTTAGCTAATCTGAATGTTCAGCGCCGCCTAGAGCGCACGAGGTCGCCCAGGCTCACCGGGCACACTCGATAACATCGGTCCAGCAGAAAAGGACCCAACCAAGACCGTTCGACTATCGACTTCGATCACTATCGATCGAGCCACAACGAGGAGCCCCACCATGGCCAAGCACAGCCGCCGTGACTTCCTGCGCCACAGTCTGCTGGGCATCGCCGCCCTGCCTCTGGGCGCTGGCGTACTGTCCCGCACCGCCCTGGCCCAGAGCCTGCCGCGCCTGGATACCGACAACGCCCAGGCCAAAGCGCTCGGCTACGTCGAGAACGCCAGCGACGCCAGTGGCAACGCCGCCTACGAAGAGGGAGAGACCTGCGCCAACTGCATGTTCTTCAACGCCGAGACCGAAGGCTGCCAGCTGTTCCCGCAGAACAGCGTGGAGCCGGGCGGGTGGTGCCAGTCCTGGACCGCCAAGCCTTGACGTCTGGCTGACCCAGCGTCGGATCTACCAGGGGTAGGCTGAAAAGAGCTCACCCCTGAGCCACACCAGAACGACAACACCCCGGGCCGATGGCCCGGGGTGTTGTCGATTGCCGCTCTTGCCGAGTCTCAAGCGCCTTCTTCGCTGTCCGGCAGCGGCCACTGATAGCGACGCACCACCTCATCGCCGTCCCAGGACTCCAGCTTGACCGGAAAGCCCCACAGTTGATGCAGATGACGGATCACCGGATAGACACTGCGTGCCAGCGGTCGCCGCTGATCCTGCACGTGGCGCAGCGTCAGCGAACGATCACCACGGATATCCGCCTCATAGACCTGAATATTGGGCTCACGCAGCGACAGCGCATACTGCGTGGACAGCGCCTCGCGCACCCGCCGGTAGCCTCGCTCATCATGGATGGCGCCGACCTCCAGGGTCTCCTCCTGGTCATCGTCGACGATCTGGAACAGCTTCAGATCGCGGATCACCTTGGGCGAGAGAAACTGCTGAATGAAGGACTCGTCCTTGAAGTTGCGCATGGCAAAGTTCAACGTCTCGCGCCAGTCACTGCCGGCGATGTCGGGGAACCACTCGCGGTCCTCGTCATTGGGCGCCTCGCAGATACGCTTCAGGTCGGTGAAGATGGCGAACCCCAGGGCGTAGGGGTTGATGCCGTTGTAGTAGGGGCTATCGAAGGCCGGCTGACTGACCACGGCGGTATGCGACTGCAGGAACTCGAGGATCAGCCCTTCGTCCACCGCGCCCTCGTCGAACAAACGATTCATCAGGGTGTAGTGCCAGAAGGTCGCCCAGCCCTCGTTCATCACCTGGGTCTGGCGCTGGGGGTAGAAGTACTGGGCCAGCTTGCGCACGATACGCACCACCTCGCGTTGCCAGGGCGCCAGCAGCGGAGCGTTCTTCTCGATGAAGTACAGCAGGTTTTCCTGGGGCTCCGGCGGATAACGCCCGCCACCTCGCAGCCCCAGCGGATCGTCCTCGGACGCCATGGGCTCTGCGATGCTGCCCACATCACCGGTCGGAATGGTGCGCCACAGGGTGTTGACCTGGGTCTGCAGGTAGTCTTCGCGTTCCTGCTGACGGCGAGCCTCCTCTTCGGGAGATACCGGGGACGGACGCTTGTAGCGGTCGACGCCATAATTCTGCAGGGCGTGACAGGCGTCGAGCAGCTGCTCCACCGCCTGAACACCGTGGCGCTCTTCGCACTGGCTGATGTACTTGCGGGCGAACACCAGGTAGTCGACGATCGAGGAGGCGTCGGTCCAGGTCCGAAACAGATAGTTGCCCTTGAAGAAGGAGTTGTGGCCATAGCAGGCGTGCGCCATGACCAGCACCTGCATCATCAGGGTGTTCTCTTCCATCAGGTAGGCGATGCAGGGATCTGAATTGATCACCAGTTCGTAGGCCAGCCCCATCTGACCACGCCGATAGGCCTGCTCCACCGCCAGGAACTGCTTGCCGAAGGACCAGTGGTGATAGCCCACCGGCATGCCGACGCTGGCGTAGGCGTCCATCATCTGCTCGGTGGTGATGATCTCGATCTGGTTGGGGTAGGTATCGAGCCGGTACTCGTCTGCCAGTCGCGCGATCTCGGCCTCGAACTCGGTGAGATCGTCAAAGCTCCAGTCGGAGCCGGTGGCGATGGGCTTGGCGTGGCGCTTGGTCAAGGTGGTCATGGAGCTCCCCTCCTCTCCGGGGCTCTATTATCGCCCGGAGTTGCGTAGCGCTTGTTCAGGGGCCGCAAGGCCCCGGCCTGCTGTCGAGTCGACCTAGGGGTCAACTCTCGGCGCGACGCTTGAACAAGGCACGGAACACCGGATAGATATCCCCCGGCTCGACGATCTGACGCATGGCGAAACGGTCAGGATAGGCCGCCTCCACCCGCTCGTACTCTTCCCACAGGGCCTGGTGGGCGTGGGGCGTGATCTCCACGTAGGTGAAGTACTGCAGGCGCCCCATCAGTGACTTGGTCAGGAGCTCACGACAGTTCACCGAATCATCGTCCCAGTTGTCGCCATCCGAGGCCTGGGCCACGTACAGATTCCACTGCCCCGGCGGATAGCGCTTGTCGATGATCTCGTCGACCAGGGTCAAGGCGCTGGAGACGATGGTGCCGCCGGTCTCGCGGGAGTAGAAGAACTCCTCCTCGTCGACCTCCTTGGCGGCGGTATGATGCCTGACGAAGACCAGCTCGACCCGCTCGTAGCTGCGCTCGAGAAACAGGTACAGCAGCAGGAAGAAGCGCTTGGCGATGTCCTTGTGGGCCTGGGTCATCGACCCGGAGACGTCCATCACGCAGAACATCACCGCCTTGCTCGATGGCTGGGGCTGGTTGATCAGGTGGTTGTAGCGAAGATCGTAGGTGTCGATGAAGGGCACCGCCTCCAGGCGCCGCTCCAGGCGCTCGATCTCGTCCTTGAGCTCCTGGATGCGAGCGGGGTTTCGGAGCACCGGATCCTTGCGCTCCTCGACCTCCAGTGCCTCCTGAGCCTCGCGCAGGGCCCGACGAATGGGCGCCCGCATAGCGATACGTCGGGCCTGGGCCTCGCGCATGGAGCGCACGATGTTGATCCTCGCCGGCACCCCGTCCCGGGACACCCCGGCGCGCACCGGCCGCACCTCCTCGACGTCGACCAGCGGCTTGCGCTCCAGGTGGGGCAACTCCAGGCCGTCGAAGACAAACTCGAGAAATTCCTCCCGCGTCAGGGTGAAGGCGAACTCGTCCATGCCCTCACCCTGATTGGAAGCGCCGCCTTCGCCGCTGCCATCGCCACCACCGCCGCCACCGTCCGGACGGCGCAGGCGATCCCCTTCCTGAAATTCGCGATTGCCCGGCGCGACGATGGAGCGACGCCCCCCGCTGCCGTGCTGGAATACCGGCTCGGAGATATCACGGCTCGGGATCGAGACCTTCTCGCCGCGCTCCATGTCGGTGATGGAACGGCGATTCACCGCCTCCTCCACGGAGCGCTTGATATGGGTCCGATAACGGTCAAGAAAGCGCTGGCGGTTGACCGCGCTCTTGTTCTTGGCGTTGGCTCGGCGATCGATGAAGTAGGTCATGGGACCTCCTGGGCGCAGTCGACAAGGGTGGCAGGCACCGGGACGCTCCCGGTGCCTTCACGGCTACTGCGACTTGCGCACCCTCAGGTACCACTCCGACAGCAGGCGCACCTGCTTCTCGGTGTAGCCTCGATCCTTCATCCGCGCCACGAAGTCCTCGTGTTTCTTGATGTCGGCAGAGGATGCCTTGGCGTTGAAGGAAATCACCGGCAGCAGCTCCTCGGTGTTGGCGAACATCTTGTGCTCGATCACACCACGCAGCTTCTCGTAGGACTGCCAGCCCGGATTCATGCCGTTGTTCTGGGCACGCGCCCTGAGCACGAAGTTGACCACCTCGTGGCGGAAGTCCTTGGGATTGGAGATGCCCGCCGGCTTCTCGATCTTTTCCAGCTCGTCATTGAGCGACTGGCGATCGAACAGCTCGCCAGTCTCAGGATCCCGATACTCCTGATCCTGGATCCAGAAGTCGGCGTAGGTGACGTAGCGGTCGAAGATGTTCTGACCGTACTCGGAGTAGGACTCCAGGTAGGCGGTCTGGATCTCCTTGCCGATGAAGTCGACGTAGCGCGGCGCCAGGTACTCCTTGATGTAGCGCAGGTAACGCTCGAAGGTCTCCTTGGGCAATTGCTCCTGCTCCAGACGCTGCTCCAGCACGTACAGCAGGTGCACCGGGTTGGCCGCCACCTCATGGTTGTCGAAGTTGAATACCTTCGACAGGATCTTGAAGGCGAAGCGTGTGGACAACCCGTCCATGCCCTCGTCCACCCCGGCGCTGTCGCGATACTCCTGAATCGACTTGGCCTTGGGATCGGTGTCCTTCAGGTTCTCGCCGTCATAGACCCGCATCTTGGAGTAGACGCTTGAGTTCTCCGGCTCCTTGAGCCGCGACAGCACCGAGAACTGGGCCAGCATGCGCAGGGTATCCGGCGCGCAGGGAGCCTGGTTGAGCGAGGAGTGCTCGAGCAGCTTCTTGTAGATGTTGATCTCTTCGGAGACCCGCAGGCAGTAAGGCACCTTGACGATGTAGACCCGGTCGAGGAAGGCCTCGTTGTTGCGATTGTTGCGGAACGCCTGCCACTCGCTCTCGTTGGAGTGGGCCAGCACGACGCCATCGAAGGGGATCGCGCCCATGCCCTCGGTGGGGTTGTAGTTGCCTTCCTGGGTGGCGGTCAGCAGCGGATGCAGCACCTTGATCGGCGCCTTGAACATCTCGACGAACTCCATCAGACCCTGGTTGGCCCGACACAGGCCACCGGAGAAGCTGTAGGCGTCCGGGTCATCCTGGGAATAAAGCTCGAGCTGGCGGATGTCCACCTTGCCCACCAGCGAGGAGATGTCCTGGTTGTTCTCGTCGCCAGGCTCGGTCTTGGAGATGGCGATCTGATTGAGACGTGAGGGATACAGCCGCACCACCCGGAACTGGGAGATGTCACCACCGGACTCCTTGAGTCGCTTGGCTGCCCAGGGGGACATCACGCTGCGCAGGTGGCGACCGGGAATACCGTACTCCTTCTCGAGCAGCTCGCCGTCTTCTTCGGGCGAGAACAGGCCAAGCGGGGACTCGTGCACCGGAGAACCCTTGATGGCGTAGAACGGCACTTTTTCCATCAACAGCTTGAGCCGCTCGGCCAGAGACGACTTGCCGCCACCCACCGGCCCCAGCAGGTAGAGAATCTGCTTTTTCTCTTCCAGGCCCTGAGCGGCGTGGCGGAAGTAGGCCACGATCTGCTCGATGGCCTCCTCCATGCCGTGGAATTCACTGAACGCCGGGTAGCGGCGTATCACCTTGTTGGAAAAGATCCGCGCCAGCCTCGGGTCCTTGGCGGTGTCGATCACCTCGGGTTCACCGATGGCCTCCAGCATGCGTTCGGCCGCACTGGCGTAGGCGGAAGGGTCTTGACGGCAGAGTTCCAGATATTCCTGCAGGGACATTTCTTCCTGCTGGACGCGAGCGAAGCGGTTCTGCACGTGGTCGAAGATGCTCATCGATGCCTCCTGTGATGCCCGGGACTCGATCTGGACGACGTCACCCACCCTTGCCTGCCATCGCCCTTGTCGAGGGGGTACTCTCAGCGTAGAACAGCATTAGCCAATGACGATGCTCGAGTCTTCAACGCTGAACGTCCTTACCTATAAGAACTCATGCCAGCAGAAGCGTTTCATTGTCCAGACGTAATTCGACCTAAGAGGGTCAAGAGGCACCAAAGCCGAGGTAGCCGACGGCCGGGAAGCCAGCGCCGGACGCCACCTGCCCGGTCCTCATGAGGCACGACAACGCACCTCCTGAGGATTACCGAATCTGCATATTTTATTGTCGACAATCCTACAGCGACGCCGCCAGACGCACGCCCTGATCGATGGCGCGCTTGGCGTCCAGCTCCGCTGCCTTGTCCGCCCCACCGATGATCGACACCCGAACGCCGGCGGCCTCAAGTGGCGCTACCAGCTCACGCACCGACTCCTGCCCGGCACACACCACCACACTGTCCACGGCCAGGGTGCGCTCCTCGCCGTCAACGCTCAGATGCAGGCCCTGGTCGTCGATACGCTGATACTCGCAGCCGGGTATCGCCTGGACGCCCCGATGGCGCAGCGAGGCCCGATGCACCCAGCCAGAGGTAGTGCCGAGCCCCTTGCCGGGTTTGGAGCTCTTGCGCTGCAGCAGAAAGACCTCCCGCGGTGACTCGGGACGCTGTGCGGGCTTGAGCCCTCCCGGCGCGCTCACGGCGAGATCCACGCCCCACTCGTCACACCACTCGGCCAGGGGGTCGTCACCCGGGGCGACGTGGGTCAGTAGCTCCGCCACGTCGAAGCCGATACCGCCGGCGCCGATGATGGCGACCCGCCGCCCGACCCGCCCAGGTGACTCGATTGCCTCGGCGTAGCTCAGCACACTGGCATGATCGGCACCGGGCAACTGAAGCTGGCGGGGACGGACGCCGGTGGCCAGCACCACGTGATCGAAGCCCTCGAGGTCGGCCAGCGTTGCCTCACAGGACAGCCTGACGTCGACACCGGTCTTGTCGAGCATGACCCGGAAGTAGCGCAGCGTCTCGTCGAACTCCTCCTTGCCAGGTATCCGACGGGCAAAGTTGAACTGTCCCCCCAGACTGGCCTGGCGCTCGAACAGGGTGACCCTGTGGCCCCGCTCGGCGGCACTGACGGCGGTAGCGAGTCCGGCAGGACCGCCCCCTACCACCGCCACCGTCTGCGGCGTGGCGGCCGCCTCCAGCGACAGCTCGGTCTCATGACAGGCGCGAGGGTTGACCAGGCACGAGGTCAGCTTGCCCTGGAAGGTGTGGTCGAGGCAGGCCTGGTTGCAGGCGATGCAGGTGTTGATCTCGTCTGCCCTGTCGCCGCGAGCCTTGGCCACCCAGGCGGGGTCGGCCAGCAGAGGCCGAGCCATGGAGACCATGTCGGCGTGGCCCTCGGCGAGCACCCGCTCGGCCACCTCGGGCATGTTGATGCGGTTGGTGGTGATCAGCGGAATTGTCACCGCCTGGCGCATGCGCCGGGACACCTCGGTAAAGGCCGCCCGCGGCACACTGGTGACGATGGTCGGCACCCTGGCCTCGTGCCAGCCGATGCCGGTGTTGATCACGTCGGCACCGGCGGCTTCCACCGCCCGCCCCAGGGCGATGACCTCGTCATGGGTGCTGCCGTCCTCCACCAGGTCGATCATCGACAGCCGGTAGATCAGCAGAAAGCGATCCCCCACCGCCGCGCGTACCCGGCGCAAAATCTCCAGCGCAAAGCGACAGCGATTGTCGAAGTCGCCGCCCCAGCGATCCTGGCGCTGATTGGTGCGCCGACAGATGAACTGATTGATCAGGTAGCCCTCGGAGCCCATGATCTCGACGCCAGCGTAGCCGGCCTGCTGGGCCAGGCGCGCGCAGCGCACGTAGTCGTCGATCTGCCGCTCCACATCCTCGTCAGTAAGCTCACGCGGGGTAAAGGGGTTGATCGGCGCCTGGATCGCCGACGGCGCCACCAGCTCCGGCGAGTAGGCGTAGCGCCCAGCGTGCAGGATCTGCATGCAGATGCGTCCGCCCTCGGCGTGCACCGCCTCGACGACCTGACGATGTCCCTCGAGCTGGTCCTCGCTGGTCAACTGCGAGGCACCCTGGAAGACGGCGCCTTCGACGTTGGGGGCGATGCCGCCGGTCACAATCAGCGCCACTCCCTCCCGGGCGCGCTCGGCGTAGAAGGCGGCCAGACGCTCGAAGCCGCGCGGTGCTTCTTCCAGGTTGGTATGCATGGAGCCCATCAGCACACGGTTGGGCAGGCTCAGATGGCCCAGGCGCAAGGGAGTGAAGAGCTGGGGATAGGCGGTCACGGGGCGGTCCTTCGCAGCACAGGCTGCGCGTTGTTGTTGGCGGTGTCGGATGGCGCGCTCACACAATTGGCGCCACTCATCGACCAATTTCAAACAACTGTATGATAGCAGTCCACCCTCTGCCACCCCCCACGATGAAAATGCGCGCAAAACGCATCGTCGGGCAAAGGTTTCTTTCCGGCCAGCTCCGGGGATAGCTCTTGAAACAGCTCCTGAAACAGCTACTAAAATGGCCCCTGGAATCGCCCTCCTGGAACAGCTCTCTAGATAGCCCTCCAGGCAACCCTCGTCCACCACCGCTGACCTGACGCACACGAAAAAGGCCCCGCTGCGTAGCAGCGGGGCCTTTCGAAATAAGCGCCGGTAACAGGACCGGACTTTTCCAGCGAACTGGATCGAGTGAAACTGGCGGACCGGACGGGACTCGAACCCGCGACCTCCGGCGTGACAGGCCGGCATTCTAACCAACTGAACTACCGGTCCGCGTGGTGGGTGATACCGGATTCGAACCAGTGACCCCCAGCATGTGAGGCTGGTGCTCTAACCAACTGAGCTAATCACCCACGTTATTTCACACGGTGCGATGTCTCGAGTTTCCTGAAGACGTCGTCTTTGGCTTGTCATCGTGGCGGACCGGACGGGACTCGAACCCGCGACCTCCGGCGTGACAGGCCGGCATTCTAACCAACTGAACTACCGGTCCGCAATGATGACCAATTCGAGAAGAGACGCTGGCGGACCGGACGGGACTCGAACCCGCGACCTCCGGCGTGACAGGCCGGCATTCTAACCAACTGAACTACCGGTCCAGCGCTCTCTACTCTACGTGTCCATCCATCATTTTCATGATGGTGGGTGGTACAGGGTTCGAACCTGTGACCCCCAGCTTGTAAGGCTGGTGCTCTCCCAGCTGAGCTAACCACCCCTGGTCACGTGGCGCTGCATTCTACAGAACATCCGGGGGATGTCAACGCGCTCCACGCATCTTTCTCGTTTTTTTTGTCCCGACTTTTGCCCGTGCATTCATCGACTTGGGCCGAAAGCCAGACGGCGCAAGGGCTGGCGCCACAGCGCCGCGATATCCACCCTTGTAGAAAGAAGCGCTCACGACTTGCCCATGGCGTCCGCGGTAGCGCGCGCCGCCTTAGCCATCAGGTCCTGACGCGACAGTCCACTCAAGCGCCGCGGCGACCAGTCGTGGTCGCCATCCTCGAGCCATTCAAGACGCGCATGCGCCGCCAACTCATAGCCCGCCACCTCGTCGCGAGTGCCGAAAGCGTCCCGGGTACCCTGCAGTACCACCAGAGGGCAAGCCAGCGACGGCCAGTGATCCAGACGCAGGCGCTCGGGCTTGCCCACGGGATGAAAGGGGTAGCCAGCCAGCACCAGCCCCGGCGCACCGTCCTCGGCGGCCAGCAGACTGGCCACCCGACCGCCCATGGACTTGCCGCCGAGCCACAGCGCCCCCGGCACCATCTGCGACAAAACGTCACGCCAGAGGCGCATTTCCTCCACCAGCCGAGCCACCCTGGGCGGCGGCCGCCGACGCCCCGCCGCACGCATCTCGCGCAGATAGGCAAACTCGAATGACAGCGTCTGTACGCCGGCCCTGGCCAGCGCCGCGCGCCATTCAAGCAAAAAGGGTGAATCGTGTCCGGCACCGGCCCCATGCGCCAGCAGCAGCACATTGCGACTGGGTGGCCCTTCCATGATCACCGGCGCCAGGTCGGGCACCTGCCACTCGCCACGGTGCCCGGCGGCGAGTGCCTGGCTGAATTCCTGAGTAAAAGCGTCGGGTAAAACGAGTTGTGACACGGCAAAGTTTCCAAAGTTCACTGCCACCAGAGGCTAAGTTCTTCTCACTGCCAGGCTGGGCTAGAATTCTGAGTGGTTGTTGATCTGCATCATTCTGAGGCAATTGCCGGGCAGGCACTATGGCCGGGGGATCGTCCCCTTTACGCGATCGATGGGAAACTGATCATGAGCACAGCATTTGAACATCCGACCTACAACTACAAGGTGGTCCGGCAGTTCGCGATCATGACGGTGGTGTGGGGCATCGTGGGCATGACCCTCGGTGTGATTCTCGCCGCCCAACTGGTCTGGCCGGAACTCAACCTTGGCTTGCCCTGGACAAGCTTCGGTCGGCTTCGCCCGCTGCATACCAATGCGGTCATCTTCGCCTTCGGCGGCTCCGCCCTGTTCGCGACGTCCTACTACGTCGTCCAGCGCACCTGCCAGGTGAGGCTGATCAGCGACAAGCTGGCCGCCTTTACCTTCTGGGGCTACCAGGCGGTCATCCTGTGCGCGGTCGTCACCCTGCCGCTAGGCCTCACCGAGGTCAAGGAATACGCCGAGCTGGAATGGCCCATCGACATTCTGCTCGCGGTGGTGTGGGTGACCTACGCAGCCGTCTTCCTCGGCACCATCAAGGTCCGCAAGACCTCCCACATCTACGTGGCCAACTGGTTCTTCGCCGCCTTCATCCTGACCGTTGCCGTACTGCACATCGTCAACAGCGCGGCCCTTCCGGTCACCGCCACCTACTCCATCTCCATTTACTCCGGCGCCATCGACGCCATGGTGCAGTGGTGGTACGGCCACAACGCGGTAGGCTTCTTCCTGACCGCCGGCTTCCTCGGCATGATGTATTACTTTGTGCCCAAGCAAGCCGAGCGCCCGGTCTACTCCTACCGCCTGTCCATCGTCCACTTCTGGGCGCTGATCATGGTCTACATGTGGGCCGGCCCCCACCACCTGCACTACACCGCCCTGCCGAACTGGGCGCAGTCGCTGGGCATGGTGATGTCGATCATTCTGCTGGCGCCCTCCTGGGGCGGCATGATCAACGGCATGATGACCCTCTCCGGGGCCTGGCATAAGCTGCGAACCGACCCGACCTTGCGCTTTCTCGTCGTTGCGTTGTCGTTCTACGGCATGTCGACCTTCGAAGGCCCGATGATGGCGGTGAAGACCGTCAACGCCCTGTCCCACTACACCGACTGGACCATCGGTCACGTCCACGCCGGCGCCCTCGGCTGGGTAGCGATGATCACCATCGGCTCGATGTACCACCTGATTCCACGCCTGTTCGGTCACACCGAGATGTACTCCGTCAAGCTGGTGGCGGTGCACTTCTGGCTGGCCACCATCGGCACCGTGCTGTACATCGCCGCGATGTGGGTCAACGGCATCCTGCAGGGCCTGATGTGGCGCGCCATCAACGAAGACGGCACCTTGATGTACACCTTCGTCGAGACCGTCGAGGCCAGCGGCCCCGGCTATATCGTGCGCCTGATCGGTGGCCTTTTCTGGGTGACCGGCATGCTGATCATGGCCGTCAACGTGGCCATGACCGTCAAGGGTTCCGCCAAGCGCGGCGCGCCCCTGCCCCAGACCGCCTGAGTCAACGAAGGACCGAGACTGACATGAAACACGAGATCATAGAAAAGAACGTCGGTTTGATGGCGGTGCTGGTGCTGGTGGTGATCAGCTTCGGTGGCCTGGCCGAGATCGTACCGCTGTTCTTCCAGAAGCAGACCACGGAGCCGGTCGAGGGCCTCGAGCCACTGTCCGCACTGGAACTGGAAGGCCGGGACATCTATCGCCGCGAAGGCTGCGTCGGCTGTCATTCGCAGATGATTCGCCCCTTCCGTGCCGAGACCGAGCGCTATGGCCACTACAGTGTGGCCGGTGAATCCGTCTACGAGCACAACTTCTTGTGGGGGTCCAAGCGCACCGGCCCGGACCTGGCCCGCGTCGGCGGTCGCTACAGTGACGACTGGCATCGTGCCCACCTCTACAACCCGCGGGACGTAGTGCCCGAATCGGTGATGCCGGCCTACCCCTGGCTGTTCGAGAACACCCTGGAAGGCGAGGACACCCCGGCCAAGATGCGCACCCTTCAGAAACTGGGCGTGCCCTACACCGACGAGCAGATCGCCAACGCCACCAGCGAGGTCCGCGGTGAGCGTGAAATCACCGCCCTGGTCGCCTACCTGCAGCAGCTTGGCACGGTGTTGCCCAGCTCGGCGAAGAGCCCGTAACCATGGATATCGGAACCTTTCGCGGCATCTTGACCGGCATCCTGCTGATCGCCTTCCTGGGCCTGGTGGCCTGGGCCTACTCGAGCCGCCGCAAGCGCGAGTTCGATCAGGCGGCGCAGCTGCCGTTCGCCGACGACGACGAACAACCGAATCGTGACCGCACGGCCGAGCGACAGGCCGATTCCCGAGAGGACAGGGGAGAGAAGAACACATGAATACGCTTTGGGGTGATGCCCTCTCAGGCTTCTGGAGTGCCTGGATCATCGTCATCACGCTCGGCACCATCGGCTTTGCGTTCTGGCTTCTGTGGGCCAACCGCAAGACCGACAAGCGCCCTGACGCCGACGGCACCGTCGAGACCACCGGCCACACCGCCGACGGTATCGACGAATACGACAACCCGCTGCCTCGCTGGTGGTTTCAGCTCTACGTTGCCACGGTGATCTTCTCCCTGGGCTATCTGGTGCTGTATCCGGGCCTCGGCAACTTCGCCGGTGTGCTGGGCTGGAGCCAGGAAGGTCAGTGGGAGGAAGAGGTCGCCCAGGCCGAAGAGCGCTTTGCGCCGATCTTCGAGAAGTACCAGCAGGTACCCATCCCGGAACTCGCTCAGGACGGTGACGCCATGCAGGTGGCCGAGCGCATCTTCCTCAACAACTGCGCCATCTGCCACGGCTCCAACGCCAAGGGCGGCTACGGCTTCCCCAATCTGACCGACGACGACTGGCTCTACGGCGGCGAGCCCGAGCACATCGTCACCACCATCAACAACGGACGCAATGGCCTGATGCCGTCATGGCAGCAGCTCGGCGCGGACAATATCGAGAACCTGACCCAGCATGTACTGTCGCTGTCCGGCCAGGCCGAGGACGCCGAACGTGCCGAAAAAGGCGGCGCCGTCTTCACCTCGGTATGTGCCGCCTGCCATATGCCTGACGGTACCGGCAACCAGGCGCTGGGCGCGCCCAATCTGACCGACGACAGCTGGCTGTACCAGGCACCGGGCCAGAGCCTGGCCGACTCCGTGCGTCAGACGCTGCGCAACGGCCGCAACGGCCATATGCCGGCGCAGGCCGCCTACATCGGCGAGGAGCGGGTCCACCTGGTCGCCGCCTATGTCTATGGTCTGAGCCAGAATCAGGACCAGAGTCAGTAGTGACCCCAGCGGGATCGCTCCCGCGGCGAGTGCGGCGCTTGGCCGCACTCGCCACCCACCTACCCGTCAATCGCTAGACTGGGGCTTCGGCCCCATCGACGCGATGTGAGTCTGCCATGAGCGACAAGATCCCTGCCCACGACGTCACCGACCCTGCGGTGTCGCACCATTCCCCCGACAGCCAGAGCATGTACGAGAGCCGCCGGCATATCTACGTACGCGAGATCAAAGGCGTGTTCCAGCGTGTCCGTCGGGTCGCCAACTGGGCGCTGATGCTCGGTTTTCTGCTGCTGCCCTGGATTCCCTGGGGTGATCGACCGGCGGTCTGGTTTGATCTGCCGGGGCGCGAATTTCATATCTTCGCCGCCACCTTCTACCCCCAGGAATTCGTGCTGCTGTCCTGGCTTCTGATCATCTGCGCCTTCGGCCTGTTCTTCATCACCGTCTTTGCCGGCCGTGTCTGGTGCGGTTACACCTGTCCCCAGAGCGTCTGGACCTTCCTGTTCATCTGGGTCGAGCACCGCATCGAGGGGCCGCGCAATCGTCGCATCAAGCTCGACAAGCGCTCCTGGGACGCCGACAAGGCCTGGCGCAAGAGCGCCAAGCACGCCATCTGGCTGATCATCTCGGCGGCCACCGGCATCACCTTCGTCGGCTACTTCACCCCGATCGGTGGCCTGGTGCTGGATCTTGCCACCCTCTCGGCCAGCGGCTGGTCCTATTTCTGGGTCGGCTTCTTTATCGTCTTCACCTACCTGAACGCCGGCTGGCTGCGCGAGCAGGTCTGCCTGTACATGTGCCCCTACGCCCGCTTCCAGTCGGTGATGTTCGATCGCGACACCCTGATCGTGTCCTACGACTACCACCGCGGGGAGCCTCGCGGCCCGCGCAAGCGCAACGCCGACCCGGCAGAGCAGGGCCTTGGCCACTGCATCGACTGCGACCTCTGTGTTCAGGTCTGCCCGACCGGCATCGATATCCGCGACGGTCTGCAGTACCAGTGCATCACCTGCGCCGCCTGCATCGACGCCTGCGACAGCGTAATGGACAAGATGGGCTACCCCCGTGGTCTGGTGCGTTACACCACCGAGCACGCCCTCGACGGCAACAAGACCCACCTGTTGAGGCCTCGACTGATCGGCTATCTGGTCGCCCTGGTGGTGATGATCGGCTTGTTCGTCTGGACCATCGCCGACCGCACACCGCTGGATGTGGATGTGGAGCGCGATCGCGCTCGGCTCTACCAGACACTGACCGATGGACGCATCGCCAACTCCTACGCCATGACCGTGCGTAACCTCGACAACCGCCCTCATCGCTACGTGATCGAGGTAGCCGGCATCGAGGGTCTCGAGAGCGACACCACCGCCATCGAGGTTCCCGCCAACCAGTCCCGCCAACTGGTGATGACCTTGAGCGTGAATCCTGATCAGATGGAACAACGCAGTGCCGATATCAGCGTTCGCGTCCTCGCCGAGGACGATCCGTCCGTGGCCATCGAACGTGAAAGCCGCTTTATAGGAGTTACCCCCTGATGTCCCTGTCCGATCCCCAGGTGCCGCCCTGGTACAAGCAGTTCTGGCCCTGGTTCCTGATCGCCCTGCTGCTGTCGTCGGTCACCTTCAGCATGGTCTACCTGGCCTTCTCGATCCGCTACTTCGACGGTTCGGTGCCGGACGATTACTACAAGGAAGGTCTGGCCATCAACGTCCAGCTCGAAAAGCAGCAACGTGCCGAGGCGCTGGGGCTGGCGGCCGAGCTGCGCATCGACGCCACCACCGGCGACGTGGTGGTAACACTCGATGGCGACGAACGCCCAGAGCGGCTGGATCTGGCGCTGAAGTTCCCCACCGATGGCGCCCGCGACCGGGCACTGGTGCTGACCCACACCCGTGCAGGCCACTATGTCGGCACCCTCGACCGCAATCTGCGCTATCGCTGGTACCTTCAGCTGCAGCCCCACGCAGAAGGCGCGTCAGGACAGCCTGAATGGCGCCTGACCGGCGAGGCAGAGTTCCCGCGGGAGACCTCCGTGCGCCTGACACCGGGACTCTGATGGCGGCCTCGTGCTACCACTGTGGCGCCCCGGTGGAGGCCACAGCACCCTGGTCGATCACCCTGGATGGCCAGCGCCATCCGCTGTGCTGCCCGGGCTGCGAGGCGGTGGCCCAGGCCATCGTCGGCGGCGGCCTGGACAGCTACTATCGCTTTCGCACCGCCCTGCCGGAGCGCCCATCGCCGACACCCGCCGACGAGGCCCGCTATCAGGTATTCGACGATCCGGGCCTGCAGGATCGTTTCGTGCGTCAGGATGGCGACACCAAGGTAGCGACCCTGGCGGTGGATGGCATCACCTGCGCCGCCTGCGCCTGGCTGATCGAACACCGCCTGAATGCCCTCGACGGCCTGGAGAGCTGCGCTGTCAATCTTTCCCAGCATCGCCTTCAGGTGCGCTGGGATCCCGAACGCCTGTCGCTGTCGCGCCTGCTGGCCGAGATGGCTGCCATCGGCTATCCCTCCCAGCCCTACGAGCCGGACCAGGCTCAGCAGCGGCTCAAGCAACAGTCGCGCCAGATGATAAGGCGCCTGATCGTGGCGGCCGTCGGCATGATGCAGGTGCTGATGTTTTCCATCCCGCACTACGTCGACGGCGGTGATCTCAGCACCGAGTTCGAGCGTCTGTTTGCCTGGCTATCGCTGGCGCTGACCACTCCGGTGGTACTGTACTCGGCCCAACCCTTCTTCGTCGGCGCCCTGCGCGATCTGCGAACCCGCGTGCTGGGCATGGATGTGCCGGTGGCGCTGGCCATCGGTGGTGCCTTCGTCGCCAGCACCTGGTCGGTCGTGAGCGACTCCGGGGACCGCTACTTCGACTCGGTCAGCATGTTCACCTTCTTCCTGCTGTTCGGACGCTACCTGGAGTCTCGCGCCCGTACCCACTACGGCCGCAGCGGCAATGCCCTGGCCAGCGCGCTGCCGAGTGCCGCGGTGCGCCTCGACGAGCAGGGCGATGAACGCGTCATCCCTGCCAGTCAGCTGGCGCCTGGTGACCGGGTTCGGGTCAGCCCCGGCGCCCAGATTCCTGCAGATGGCACCCTTACCTCGGGCCTGGCCCAGATCGACGAGTCGCTGCTGACCGGCGAATCGCTGCCCTGCCTGCGTCGCCAGGGAGATACCGTGCACGCAGGTACCCTGTGCATGGACAGCCCGATCGAAGTGATGGTCACCCGCGTCGGCGACGATACCCGCGCCGCCGGCATTCTCGATCTCACCGACCGTGCCTTCGCCCATCGTCCACGTATCGCCCGCCTGGCCGAGCAGGTGGCCCATCGCTTCGTGTTGAACCTGCTGGTCATCACCGCCCTGGTGGCGCTGGTCTGGAGCCTGATCGACCCTAGCCGCAGCCTGTGGATCACCCTGTCGGTACTGGTGGTGACCTGCCCCTGCGCCCTGGCGCTGGCGACCCCCACCGCCCTGACCGTGGCCCACGGCCGGCTGAGACGTGCCGGGGTACTGGTGACCCGAGCCGATGCGCTGGAGACCCTGGCCGGCCTCGATCGCGTCGTCTTCGACAAGACCGGCACCCTGACCCGGGGGCGTATGCAACTCGCCGAACACCGGCCGCTGAGCGACGACGAAGGAAGCGCCAACAATGGCGAGATGGACGCTGCCGCCAAGCGCCGGCATCTGGCACTGGCGGCGGCACTGGAGACCGGCTCGGAGCACCCCATCGCCCGCGCCTTCGCTGCCTGGCGCGACGCCAGCTGCCAGGCCAGCGAACTGCGCAATCACCCGGGTCAGGGCGTGGAAGGCGTGATCGACGGCCGGCGCTGGCGACTGGGCCAGCCGCATTTTGCCTGCCTGGGCCGACCCGTTCCTGAGCTCCCTGGCGCAGGGCTTTGGTTGCTGCTGGCCAGCGAAGGCAAGCCCCAGGCCTGGTTCAAGCTCGACGATCAGCCCCGTGACGACGCCGCCGAGACCCTCGCCGCCCTCGCCCATCGGGGGCTTGCCATCGAGATCCTGTCGGGCGACCGCGCAGTCAACGTCGGCCAGCTGGCCCGCACGCTGGGCGTCGATCAGTGGCGTGGCGAGGCCACCCCCGAGGACAAGCTCGGGCACTTGAAGGCGCGACAGGCACAGGGTGAAAAGGTGGCCATGGTCGGTGATGGCATCAATGACGTGCCGGTACTGGCCGGCGCCGACCTTGCCATCGCCATGGCCGGGGCCAGCGACCTCACCCGCACCCGCGCCGATCTGGTATTGCTGGGCGAACCGCTCACGGGTATCGTCGAAGCCATCGAGGTGGCCGGTCAGACCCGTCGCATCATTCGCCAGAATCTGTCCTGGTCGGTGCTCTACAATGTCGTGGCGCTGCCCGCAGCGGCGCTGGGCTTCGTGCCCCCATGGCTTGCCGCCATCGGCATGTCACTCAGCTCGTTGCTGGTCATCGGCAATGCCCTGCGTCTGCGACGTGGACGCACCAGGCGGACCGCGACGCCTTCACCCGTCACCGCAAGCCCCGGCCCATGAGCATCCTTTACCTGTTGATACCCTTGTCGTTGATCCTGCTGGGCCTGGCGGTCTGGGCCTTCTTCTGGGCGGTGCGCAACGACCAGTTCGAGGACCTCGAAGGCCCCGCCTATCGCATCCTGTTCGAGGATGAGGACGACACTCGCGGTGCCGATGACGGCGCTTCCTCTTCCGAAACGCCTGCGCAGACATCCGAGCGTGATCCATCGTCCAGAGGGCCTGAGTGAACCCTACCGGCCTGGAACTGCCCCCCATGATGGCGGCCTTCGTGTTTGGCCTGCTCGGCGGTGCACACTGTATTGGCATGTGCGGCGGTATCATGAGCGCCCTGACCTTTGCCATCCCCCCCAGCATGCGTCAACCTTGGCGGGTGAGCACACTTGTGCTCGGCTACAATGTAGGTCGTATCACTAGCTACTGTGTGGCGGGCGCTCTGGTTGCCACCCTGGGTTCGGTGATCGGCCTTTCGCCGACCCTGCGTGGCCTGATGCAGATCGTCGCCAGCCTGATGTTGATCCTGATGGCGCTTTACATTGCCGATCTATGGAAAGGCCTGCGTCACGTCGAGGCACTGGGACGTCACCTCTGGAGGTACCTGGAACCCGCAGGCAGACGCCTGTTGCCGGTGGTGCGTCTGCCCCAGGCGGTGGCGCTGGGCGCCATCTGGGGCTGGCTGCCCTGTGGCCTGGTGTACTCGATGCTGGCCTGGAGCCTGGCACGGGCCGAGCCCCTCGAGGGCGCACTGCTGATGGCGAGCTTCGGTCTTGGCACGCTTCCGGCGCTGGTGGTGACGGGCCTCGCCGCCAGACAAATGCAGGCCCTGCTGGCGCATCGGGCAACACGCCTTGTCGCCGCTGGCATGATCATCGCCTTTGCCGTC
The DNA here is from genome assembly GCF_024124525.1 of Halomonas sp. OfavH-34-E. Taxonomy (NCBI): domain Bacteria; kingdom Pseudomonadati; phylum Pseudomonadota; class Gammaproteobacteria; order Oceanospirillales; family Halomonadaceae; genus Halomonas; species Halomonas sp. OfavH-34-E. The sequence continues at coordinate 29,562 of NZ_JAMXRY010000045.1, forward strand.
TGGCAACTTTGGACTGGGCTGCATCAATGACGCATCCTACCTCTAAGTTATTAATCCTAAAGAGGTAGACGCCACTTTTAGCTGATCTGAGGGTGTAGAATAGTGCCATCAACGTGCTGTACGGGCGACGTCTGTTCTCCCCATGGCCCAGTCAATATCGATCCCAGATCCACAGGAGCTGCGAATGAGTCCTACGGCCCAAGATCGGCGGCGTCCCATGCTGCATGAGACTCGCTGTGAGTCCTGCAGCCTGAGTTCCTTGTGCCTTCCGCTGTCGCTGGAGACCGCCGACCTCGAGCGCTTCGATTCCATCATCCGTCGTCACCCGCCGATCAAGAAAGGCACACGATTGGTCGAGCAGGGAGATCGCTTCACCAGCGTCTTCGCGGTCCGATCGGGGAGTCTCAAGCAGATCACCACCGAAGGCAGCGGCGAAGCTCAGTTGACCAACTTCTTCCTGCCCAGTGAACTGGTTGGCCTGGATGGCATCGACGACGGCCGCTATCCCGGCAGCGTGGTGGCGCTGGAGACCACCACGGTGTGCGAGATTCCCTTCGACCGCCTCGATGCGCTGACCCAGACCCTACCGGAGCTGCGTGCCCAGCTGTTTCGCACCCTGAGCAAGGAGCTGCGAGAAGACCGCCGGATGATGCAGCTGCTGTCACGCAAGACCGCCGATCAGCGCCTGGCCTGCTTCTTCCTCGGCCTGTCGGACCGCTTCCGCCGCCGCGGCTATTCACCGTTCAGCTTCCGCCTGTCCATGTCCCGCGCCGACATCGGCAATCACCTGGGGCTGGCGGTGGAAACGGTCAGCCGTATCCTCGGGCGTTTCCAGCAGCAGGATCTGGTGGCGGTATCGGGACGTGAGGTCAATATCCTCGACCTGACCGCGCTGTCGACCCTGGCCGACACCGAAGTTACCTGAGCGGGCCTGGCAGCAGTGTGCCGGGCTTGGCCGGCAGGGCCCGGTATCCAGGATCTGGAAAGCAAAGCGTAATAGATGGCGTGTGACAAGAAAGAGGCCGCATCCGGAGATGCGGCCTCTTTCGCTGTCATGGCATCATGCACATTCGCTGCTGGCGAGATCAGCCGGCATCCACCACGTCGATGCGCCGGGCCTGGCGTTCGGCCTGTACGGCCTCCAGCCCCTCGAAGTCGAACAGTTGCCGATCCGCCAGCTGCGACGGCGCCACATTGGTCACCGCCTTGAACATGCTCTCGAGGCGCCCGGGATGCTTGACCTCCCACTCGGCCAGCATCTCCTTGACCACCTGGCGCTGCAGGTTGGGCTGGGAACCACACAGGTTGCACGGGATGATCGGGAACTCCATCGCCTCGCTGTAGGCCTGGATATCGGCCTCGCGGCAGTACGCCAGCGGACGGATGACGATGTTCTTGCCGTCGTCGGAGAGCAGCTTGGGCGGCATCGCCTTGAGGCTGCCACCGAAGAACATGTTCAGAAACAGCGTCTCGAGAATGTCCTCGCGGTGGTGGCCCAGAGCGATCTTGGTCGCCCCGATCTCCTCGGCGAAACCATAGAGCGAGCCGCGCCGCAGGCGTGAGCAGAGCGCGCAGGTGGTCTTGCCCTCCGGCGTCTTCTCCTTCACCACCGAATAGGTGTCGCGCTCGAGGATGTGGTAGTCCACGCCGATGCTGTCCAGATAGTTCGGCAGCACATGCTCCGGAAAGCCCGGCTGCTTCTGATCCAGATTCACCGCCACCAGCGAGAAGTTGACCGGCGCGTTGCGCTGAAGGCTGCGCAGGATCTCGAGCATGGTGTAGCTGTCCTTGCCACCAGACAGACACACCATGATCTTGTCGCCTTCCTGGATCATGCCGTAGTCGATGATGGCGTTGCCGGCCTGGCGGCGCAGGCGCTTCTGCAGCTTGTTGAATTCACGCCGTGCCTTGGCCTGAACTTGGGCTTCCGTCTGATCGCCACCCGCAGCAGGGTCGGCCGGGCTGACGCCGGCATCGATCGAGAGATGGTCATCCTCGGGGGTACGGGGATCGAACAGGGTGGCGGAGGCGGACTGTGGCGACATGGGAGCGGGACATCACGGCTGAAAATGAAAGAGGCGCCAGTCTACCATCCGGACGCTTTAGTGGCGAAGAGGTCAGCGACCGCTTACCCCGACGAGGACAATACGGCAGGGGCTTTTCGTCGGCGGCACATCGGAAACCGCCAAGGACGACACCGCCGTAGTGGCGCTCTTGCGCGTCGTGGCCTGGCCTGGCCTGGTCTGGCCTGGCAAGTCGAAGAACGCAAGTGCCTGTCAGCCAGGCCCTAGGCGCTGTCCGAAAAGTCGACGAGCGAAGGTTAGACAAGGCAAAAATCGGTGAGAAAGCGCAGTTTACGGGGTGTAAATGAGCATTTTGACCGGGCTGGCGCACCAGACGATTTTTAACGCCGTATTACCGAGCGCAGGCACTTTTCAGACAGGCCCTAGACGACGTTCAGCGCCAGCAGATAGCGCACCACCACGCCCAGCAACAGCAGCAGGATGCCGGCACGTTGCCAGCCAAACTCGCGCACGGTCAGGGTCAGGCGCTTCTCCCAGAACTTGACCATGCCCCACAGGTCCCGGGTACGGCGATAGTACTGGAGGTAGGCCACCAGCACCGAGACCAGGCCCAGCGCCAGCAGCGTGGGCTCGAGAAGGGTCAACATGGCGTGCAGACTCATGACAGGATCTCCTTGCAGGTGAATGGTTGCCGGTGCGGGCGGCACCGGGTCAGCGCGGATGACGGCACCGGGTCAGCGCGATGGCGCCGTGAGTGCCCCGCTCTCCAGGCGCAGATGCATCAGCGCCGTGGTGACGGCGTCGCCCAGGGCCGTATGGCGTCCCATGATCGGGACTCCAAGTCGCTCTGCCAATTGTTCAAAGGTCGGCTGCACCTCGATTTCCGGGTGACTTCGGCGCAGCCGCTTGCGGTACTGCTGGGCCACGTCGATGGTGGCGTTGGGCAGCGAGAAGCCAAACTCCGCCTTCAGGTAGCGATCCAGCATGGCCAGGTCGAAGTCGATACACCAGCCGACCAATGGGCGATTGCCGATAAATTCCAGCAGCGTCGTCAAGGCCTCGCGTACCTCGAGGCCGCCTTCCAGGTCGACCCCTCGCAGGCGATGGATGCAGATGGAGTCACCACTCAGACTGGCAGGACGCGCGAGCCGCAGGTCCAGCGACTCGCTGGTCAAGACGCGATCGTCACGGATGCGCACCGCAGCGATGGACACCAGCTCCGCATGACGGGTATCCAGACCGGTGGTTTCGCAGTCCAGGGACACCAGCTCATCGCCGGTATAGGGATTGAACAGCCAGGCGAAATCGCCATCGGCCTGCCGACGCCTGTCGGCCACACGCCTGATCGCTCTCAGCATCGGGTACTCTCCCAAGCGAAACCATTGACGCCAAGGCAGCTTGCCCTGGGGGGCTGCCTCGACACTCATGCATACTCCAGGTGATAGCGGTGGGACAGGCTGGCCTTGAACTCCTTGACCAGATGCAGCGCCTCGCGCAGCAGGTCCCGCTCCAGCGAATTGAGCGACTGAACCACCACTCTGTCCGGGGCGTCCGTGGCCCGGGCATCGTCGCGCCGGTAGGCCAGCTGCGCCCGAAGCCGCAGCTCACAGAACAGCGACAACGCCTCGCCGAGATCCTCCGCCACCACCCGCTCGATGCGCCCGAGTGACGCCAGCGCCGCCAGCCGGTCGTGGGTCGAGGTCTCGCGCAGCCCGCACTCCAGCGCCATGGTGCGAACACCGTGGACGATGGGAAAGATGCCACCCTTCTTGATGTCGACGCCGTGCTCGGGCTTCTTCAGCGTTCCAAACAGGGTCAAGGGCGTCGAGAACCGCAACACTCCCCTCGCCAGATGGGTCAGCAACAGTTCATTGCCCCGTGTTTCTTCGATCAGCACGTCGTGGAGTCGGTCCACCAGGGCAAAGTCACCGGCCACCCCCGAGGCGTCGGCAAGCACCGCCAGACGCATCAGGCTTTCTCCGTCGGGTTCGCTGACCCAGCGACGGATGCGCGCGCGCCATTGCGCAAGGGTGCCGACCCACTGGGGGTTGGAGACCATGATGTTGCCCGGGCAGCGCGGATAGCCCAGATCGTCGAGCACGCTGGTGAACCGCGCGGTATCTGCGCTGAGCTCGTCCCACTGCTGGTCATCGGCCAGGATCAGCGCATTGTCCTGGTCGGTCTTCAGGATCTGCTCGCCGCGCCCTTCGCTGCCGAGCACCAGCAGACAGGCGCGCTCGCGCTGAGGGACCGGCATCGAGAAGTGCCAGGCCTTGCTGATGATGCGCCCATTGAGCGCCGACAGCATGCCCATGGCGAAGCGCATGCGTACCCCCTGGGCCATCAGCGCCTCGACCAGCTCCGGCGCACGCTGACTTGCTTCGCTGAGCGAGGCCAGGGTCGTCGCCTGCTCGACCTGCAGGCTGACCACGTAGCTGCGGCTGGAAAAGAAGCTGAGCACATCGGTCAGCTCCACGACACCGATCAGCCGCTGGCCCTGAAGCACCACCACCCTGGCCACCTTGTGGCGGGTCATCTCGATCAGTGCCTCGAACAGGTACTGGCTTTCGTTCACCGTCACCAGCGACAGATGAGCGATGCCACCGACCTCGGCATTACCGTCGCACCCCTCCAGCACTAGGGCCTCGAGCAGGTCGGTCTTGGTCAGCATGCCAGGACCATCGGGCGTCTCGACCAGCAGGCTGTCGGCGCCCTTGTCCTTGAGGGTCAGCACGGCGTCGCGAATGCATGTCGTCGAGCCGACCTTGAGCGGTTCACGCATGCACTCGTTCACCCGGGCGAGCATGAATCCGGCCAGGGTGACCCCGCCCTCGGCGCGACGTTCGGCGAGCAAGCGCGTCTTGCTGATCAGGCGCTGGTGAAAGTAGTCCGAGAAGGCGGCGTTGTTCTCGCACAGCGACAGAAACAAGGTGTGCGGCATCAGATAACACAGGCTTTCTTCTTCGGCGACGAAGCGGTAACGGCTCTGGCCGTTGATCACGCTGATGGCACCGAACAGATCGCCCCCGGTGTAGTGGCCGATGCGCCCCCCGGCGGGGCCCTCGGCCGGGTCCAGTTCGGCGACTTCGCCCTTGTGGATCACAAAGACGAACTCGCCGGACTGCCCTGCATCGAGGATCACGTCATCCCGCCCGTAGTAGGCGATATCCAGCCCGCCCAGGACCCGCTCGCGCTCGGCCTCGTCGAGCAATGAAAACGGTGGATGAGTGAAGTCGATGTCGATCATGTCTGCTCCATGACCGACCCCGGCGAGGCCGGGGTCGGGGAGTGTTGTCGTCTGGCAGGGGGCGACGGATGGTGGGCCGACGCCCCTGCCTGATGGCCCGCTCTAGTGAGCGTGGGCCTCACCCGCGCCTCTCGGCACACGCACGTTCTCCACCAGTTCCTGGATGTGCTCCGGCGGTGCCGCGGTTGCCCGCGAGACCACGAAGGCCACAACGAAGTGGAGGATCATGCCGAGGGTACCGATACCCTCCGGCGAGATGCCGAACCACCAGATCGAAGGATCGGTGTTGATGAACTTGGTGTAGACGATGTAGATGAAGGTGAAGCTCAGACCCAGCACCATGCCGACGATGGCCCCTTCGCGGTTCATGCGCTTGTCGAAGATGCCAAGCAGGATCGCCGGGAAGAAGGACGAGGCAGCAAGACCGAAGGCAAAGGCCACCACCTGGGCCACGAAGCCCGGCGGGTTGATGCCGAAGTAGCCGGCTACCACCACCGCCACCGCAGCAGCACTACGCGCCGCCAGCAGCTCCCCCTTCTCGCTGAGGTTGGGATTGATCTGCTTCTTGATCAGGTCGTGGGACACCGCCGCCGAGATCACCAGCAACAGACCGGCTGCGGTGGACAGCGCCGCGGCCACGCCACCGGCGGCCATCAAGGCGATCACCCAGGCCGGCAGGCCGCCGATCTCGGGGTTGGCCAGCACGATGATGTCACGATCGATATAGACCTCGTTGGGGCTGTCGGTAGGCGTATTGGTCACCACCCGCTGCCCGTGCTCGCCGGGAGTTTCCTCTTCCAGCGGGCCGCTTTCGAAGGTCGGCTTGCCCTCGAACGGCGCGCCCGGCCCCATCTGCACCCGACCGTCGTCGTTCTTGTCGAGCCAACCGATCAGGCCCACGCCTTCCCAGCTCTTGAACCAGGCCGGTGCCTCTTCGTAGCTGGTCTCGTGTACCGTCTCGATGATGTTGGTGCGGGCGAACACGCCGACCGCCGGAGCGGTGGTGTAGAGCAGTGCGATGAACACCAGCGCCCAGCCGGCGCTGACCCGGGCGTCACGCACCCGCGGCACGGTGAAGAAGCGCACGATGACGTGGGGCAGACCCGCGGTACCGCACATCAGGGCGGCGGTGATAAAGAACACGTTGATCATCGGCTGGCTGCCGTCGGTGTAGGGCGTGATGCCCAGATCCGTCAGCAGACCGTCGAGACGATCGAGAATGTACTGGCCGCTGTCGTTGCCGGCGGCATCGACGAAGGTGGCACCGAGCCCGGTCTGCGGCAGCACGTGGCCGGTCATCATGATCGACAGGAACACCGCCGGCACGATGAAGGCGGTGATCAGCACGCAGTACTGAGCCACCTGGGTGTAGGTGATGCCCTTCATGCCACCGAGCACCGCGTAGAAGAACACGATGACCATGCCGATGACCACGCCCAGATTGACCTCGACTTCGAGGAAACGGGCGAAGACGATACCGACGCCGCGCATCTGACCGGCGACATAGGTAAAGGACACGAAAATAACGCAGATGACCGCCACGGTACGGGCGATATTCGAGTAGTAACGGTCACCGATAAAGTCCGGCACCGTAAACTTGCCGAACTTGCGCAGGTAAGGCGCCAGCAGCATGGCCAGCATGACGTAGCCACCGGTCCAGCCCATCAGGTAGACCGAGGCGTCGTAACCCAGATAGGCGATAAGGCCCGCCATGGAGATGAAAGAGGCCGCCGACATCCAGTCTGCCGCAGTAGCCATGCCATTGGCGGCAGGGTGGACGCCGCCGCCGGCGACGTAGAAATCCTTGGTAGACCCGGCACGCGACCAGATCGCGATACCGATGTAGAGCGCGAAGGACGCCCCTACAAATATATAGGTAAGTAGTTGTACATCCATGGAATCAATTCCCGTTCATTGACGTTATTTTGCGGGTGTCACTGTTCGTGGACGTCGTACTCTTCATCGAGCTTGTTCATCTTCCAGGCATAGAAAATGATCAGCACGATAAAGGTGTAGATGGATCCCTGCTGTGCAAACCAGAAGCCGAGCTTGAAGCCAAAGAACTGGATATTGTTGAGTACATCCACCAGCAGAATGCCGAAGCCATAGGAGACGATGAACCATACGGCCAGACAGCCGAGGATGGTTCGTATGTTTCGTTTCCAGTAGGCCTGTGCGCTCTTGTCTAGCATAAGGCTACCCTCAAGAAGTGGTTTGATCGCCAAATGCCGCCGCAAAGACGACACAAAGGCTCGAGAAGCAGACTAGACAAAATGGTCTTTCCTGGAACGATAACTTTAGTCGAAAAGCATAAATGCACCGCACCAAGAAAACCATTACATCAAATATTTCAGTAACTTATAAACATTCCTGGAATATTAGCCGATGGTCTATCACTACAAAGGTGCAATCCACCTTAGTCGCGATTCAAGGCCTTGAGAGAAGGCAATGCCTTTCCCTTGATGGCGCAAAATTCTGTCAATGCTTCGCGCTTCAGGCGCCCGAATCGAGGCAACCACGCTGCGCCCCTGCCGAGCAGGCCGCCAATGCCCTAGAATGGCCGCTGACGTCGAGGAGGTGCCCATGTTTGCCGGTTGGCTATTGATCGCTGTTTCACTGCTCTACATCGCCGTGCTGTTCGCCATCGCCTGGCGCGGCGATCGTCGTGCACGCCACCTGGGGGCCAGCCATCGTCGCCCGCTGGTCTACAGCCTGGCGCTGGCGATCTACTGCACCTCCTGGACCTTCCACGGCGCCGTGGGCCAGGCGGCGACCTCCGGCTGGTCGTTCGCCAGCATCTTCGTCGGTCCGGTACTGACGCTTCTATTGTTCTGGCCGGTACTGGCCAAGATGGTGCGGGTCGCCAAGCACCAGAACGTCACCTCGATCGCCGACTTCATCGCCTCTCGCTACGGCAAGACCCAGTCTCTGGCGGCCTTCGCCAGCCTGGTCGCGCTGATCGGCACCCTGCCCTACATCGCCCTGCAGTTGAAGGCAGTGTCCACGTCCTTTGCCGTGCTCACCGACGCCTCCGACATCACCCAGGCGCCGCTGTTCGGTGACACCGCCTTCTATGTGGCCATCGTCATGGCGATCTTCGCCATCCTGTTCGGTACCCGCCATACCGACGCCACCGAGCACCACGAAGGCCTGATCCACGCGGTGGCCTTCGAGTCGCTGGTCAAGCTGGTGGCCTTCCTGATCCTCGGCGCCTACGTCACCTGGGGCATGTTCGATGGCCTGCAGGACCTGATGACCCGGGCCGACACCCACCTGCAGCTGCAGCGGCAACTGGCCCAGCAGGACTTCGGCCAGAGCTTCTGGGCCCAGACCCTGCTGGCCATGCTGGCGATCCTGTGTCTGCCGCGTCAGTTTCACGTCACCGTGGTGGAGAACACCCACCGCGACGACGCCGCCCGCGCGCGCTGGATGTTCCCGCTGTACCTGGTGCTGTTCGCCTTCTTCGTGTTGCCGCTGGCCGCCGCCGGCCTGACCATCTTCGCCGGCACCGACGTATCACCCGATACCTATGTGCTGTCGCTGCCGATGGCCGCCAACCAGAGCTGGCTGGCCCTGCTGACCTTTATCGGCGGCTTCTCCGCCGCCACCGGCATGGTCATCGTCGCCGCCGTGGCGGTCTCGATCATGATCTCCAACGAGATCGTCATCCCGGCGCTGTTCCGCATGCGCTGGTTCGACACCAAGGCCCGCGACTACGGCCGCCTGGTCCTGCGGGCACGGCGCATTACCATCGCCGTGATCCTGGCCATGGCCTATGGCTTCTACCAGCTGATCGGCGAATTCACCTCGCTGGCCTCCATCGGCATGCTGTCCTTCGCCGCCGCCGCCCAGTTCGCCCCGGCGCTGATCGGTGGGCTCTACTGGAAGCGCGGCAATCGCCTGGGGGTCATCGTCGGCATGAACGCGGGCTTCGCCATCTGGGCCTACACCCTGCTGTTGCCAGCGATGATCAACGCCGGAGTATTGCCCTCCGGCTGGCTACAGGGTGGGCCGCTGGGGATCGCCTGGCTGTCACCGACCTCGCTATTCGGCCTGCACGTGGGTGACAGCTTTACCCACGGCGTGATGCTGTCGCTGGGGGTCAACCTGGTGGCCTACATCTTTGTCTCCCAGGTAACCCCTCAGCGGGTGGTGGAACGGATTCAGGCGTCGCTGTTCGTCGACAGCGTCGAGACCCGCCAGACCTCGGTCAATCGCCCCTGGACCGGGGCTACCACGGTCGGCGACCTGAAGGTGCTGTGCCAGCGCTTCCTCAGCGCCGGCCAGGTCGACCGCGCCTTCTCGGACTACGCCCGGCGCAACGGCAAGGCGCTGGAAGACAGTGCCCGAGCGTCCATCGACGTGATCCAGTTCACCGAGCGCTTTCTGGCCTCGGTGCTGGGCGCCTCGTCGGCGCGGATCGTCGTCAACTCGGCGCTGCAGGGGCGTGGCATCGGCATCTCCGACGTCATCTCCATCGTCGATGAGGCCTCCCAGGTGCTGGAGTTCAATCGCGCCCTGCTCCAGGCCACCATCGAGAACATCAACCAGGGCATCAGCGTGGTGGATCAGAACCTGCGCCTGGTGGTGTGGAACCAGCGCTATCTGGAGCTGTTCCGCTTCCCTGACCACCTGATCCGTGTCGGCGCCCCGATCGACCGCATCTTCCGCTACAACGCCCATAACGGCGAGTACGGCCCCGGCGACCCGGAAGAGCACGTGGAATTGCTGCTCGACAACATCCGCGAGGGCCAGCCCCACCGCTACGTGCGATATCGCCAGGACGGCAGCGTGCTGGAGGTCCAGGGCAACCCCATGCCCGGTGGCGGCTTCGTCTACACCTATCAGGACATCACCCAGCAGAAACGCACCGAAGAAGCGCTGATCCGCTCGGAAAACAATATCCGCATCTATACCGACAACGTGCCGGCGCTGATCGCCTACTTCGACCGGGAGTGTCGCTACCTCTTTACCAACCGTGCCTACGAGCAGGCCTTCAACATCAACCGCAACGAGGTCATCGGCAAGAAGGTGACCCAGGTGATTCCGGAGACCATGGCCGAGGAGCGCATTCCCTGGATTCAGCGCACCCTGAGTGGCGAAAGGGTCAGCTTCGAGGTGTCGCTCGAGATCACCAACGAAGGCCTGCGCTACATGCTGGTGACCTATACTCCGCACTTCGGCGACAGCGGCGCGATCCTCGGCTTCTTCGCGCTCTATCAGGACATTACCGAACGCCGGCGGGCCGAGATCGCCCTCAAGGAAACCAACGAGACCCTGGAGGAGCGGGTACGCTCGCGCACCCTGGCCCTGTCCGAAGCCAACGCCGCGCTGCGCCAGGAGAACCGGGTGCGCGCCGAAGCCGAGCAGGCCCTGCGCCAGGCCAAGCAGGTGGCCGAGGACGCCAACGCCTCCAAGACGCGCTTCCTGGCCGCAGCCAGCCATGACCTGCTGCAACCGCTCAACGCGGCGCGGCTGTTTACCTCGGCGTTGTCCCAGGACATGGGCGCCGAGGACATGAAGCGCACCATCGGCCATATCGACAGCTCACTGCAGTCCGCCGAAGAGCTGCTCGGCACCCTGCTGGACATCTCCAAGCTGGACGCCGGCGCGCTGACTCCCAGACGCAGCCATTTTGCGCTGACCGACATCCTGCGCCCGCTGCAGGCCCAGTTTGCGGTGATGGCCGAAGACCGCGGCCTGGACCTCAAGGTGGTGGGTTCGGCCCTGTGGGTGGACAGCGACAGCCAGATGCTGCGCCGGATCATCCAGAACTTCCTGTCCAACGCCATCCGCTACACCCAGGAAGGCCGGGTGCTGCTGGGCATTCGACGGCGCGGTGAGCGCCTGCTGATCGAGGTATGGGATAGCGGCCCCGGCATCCCCGAGGCCAAGCAGGCCGAGATCTTCCAGGAGTTTCGTCGCCTGGATCAGGCCTCGCGCCACAAGGAAAGCGAGAAGGGACTGGGCCTCGGCCTGTCCATCGCCGACCGCATGAGCCGGGTGCTCGACCACCCCATCCGGGTGCGCTCCTGGGTCGGCGTGGGCACGGTATTCTCAGTCAGCGTGCCCAGGGTCGAGGCAAAGGCCCCGGCCGAGGACACGGACTCCCGGCCTGCGCGCAAGGTCGCCAGCAAGCTCGACGGCAAGCGCATCCTGTGCATCGACAACGAGTCGCTGATCCTCGAGGGCATGAAGGCGATGCTGTCGGGCTGGGGCTGCGAGGTGTTCACCGCGACCTCCATCGGTGGCGCCAAGTCGGTGCTGCGCCATCTGGACGACGACCCCGACGCCATCCTCGCCGACTATCACCTGGACAACGAGGTCACCGGCCTGATGGCGCTGGACGCGCTCGGCGAGCGCCTGACCGGCGCGGTGCCCGGTATCGTGATCACCGCCGACCGCACCGAGGAGGTGGCCGAAGAGGTCCGCCGCGGCGGCTACCAGCTGCTGCTCAAGCCGGTGCGCCCGGCC
>NZ_JAMXRY010000046.1:0-40910 GCF_024124525.1 Halomonas sp. OfavH-34-E
GTGCTCAGATAGTTGGGCTGGATCGAGGGATAGGCGGCGGGGTCGGCGCTGGTCATGTCGATGATGCGCTGTCCCGGTCGCGCCCGGGCGATGACACCCTCGCTGCCGAGCATCACTTCGCGCAGCACCTCGGTATTGGCCACGCAGCTCAGGATCACGTCCACCTCCGCGGTCAGCTCGGCGACGCTGTCGGCTACCCGGGCACCGGTGTCGGCGGCCACCGCCTCGGCCTTGGTCCGGGTGCGGTTATACAGTGTCAACGGATGCCCGGCCTCGGCCAGCCGGCGGCTGAGTGGATCGCCCATCAGGCCGATACCGATAAAGCCGAGGCGAGGCAGCGCAGATGATGTGGTCGAGCGGGGAAGCGGCATGACGAACTCCTGTGCAGGGGCGGGTGGTCGTGACACCCCGGTTGGCCAGTGCCAGGGGGCGTGAGTGGGGGGAAGCGTCTAGCATGCGTCAGTCGGTCGTGCTCCCTCAACTGATAGTGTGGACGCGCCCGGACGCGCGACCTAGTCTGGGGATTCACCCCATGCCCCCATCGGGGCGTCTGGCGTGTTCCTTTATTCGACACTCCATCTTTATCCAGGCCAAGACCGCGATGCTCGAGTACTCCCTGGCCCACTGGGTCACGTTTCTGTCGGCGGCACTGCTGCTCAACCTTTCCCCGGGGCCGGACATGGCCTACGTGCTGGGCCAGACTGCACGCCATGGCCGCCGTGGCGGCTTTGCCGCCATGTTCGGGGTATGGAGCGGGGCGGGGCTGCACGTCATCATGGCCGCGTTGGGTCTGTCGGCGATCCTCGCCACCTCGGCGCTGGCCTTCAGTCTGGTGAAGTGGGTGGGCGCCGCCTATCTGGTGTGGCTGGGGCTCAAGTCGCTGCTGGCGCGGGGGACAGAGGACACCGCCACGGCGCCTGTGGTTCCTGCCAGCGGCGCCCGCATCTACCGCCAGGGAATCATGATCTCGCTGCTCAACCCCAAGGTCTCGATCTTCTTTCTGGCCTTCCTGCCCCAGTTCGTGGTGGCCGGGGCGGGACCCGTCAGCCTGCAGCTGGCGCTGCACGGGCTGGCCATCATCCTGGTGGCGGCCGTGGTCGAGCCTCCGCTGGTGATCGCTGGGGCCAGGCTGGCCAAGGCCCTGCGCGGCAGTCGCAGGCTTGGGCTATGGTGTGAACGAGGGCTGGGCGCCTTGTTCGTGGGATTGGGCGCGAGGCTTGCCCTGACCGAGCGTAACCTCTAGCCGGGAACCGGGAGGCGACACCATGCGCCTGAGAATACTGTCCGACCTGCACCTGGAACACTTCGACGGAGATCGTGAGTTGCCGGAAGTCGAGGCCGACGCGGTCATCCTGGCCGGGGATATCCACCTCGGGCTCAAGGGGCTCGAGTGGGCGGCCAGGCGCTTTGCGGATCAGCCGGTGATCTACGTGCCCGGCAATCACGAATTTTACAAGCACCGCATGGGCGCCCTGCGCCGGGAGATGGCCACACGGGCCGGGGAGCTTGGCATTCACCTGCTCGACAACGCACGGCTGGAACTCGGCGGCGTGCGCTTTCTGGGCACGACACTGTGGACCGACTTCGCGCTCTACGACGAGCGTCCCGACCCGCAGGACATTCCCACCGAGACGCTGTCCGCTGCACTGCGACAGATGCCCGACTTCGCGGTCATCGAAGAACCCGAAGGTGAGGTCTTCTCGCCGGAACGCAGCGTCGAGCTGCACCGCGAGAACCGGGCCTGGCTGGAGGCCGAGCTTGCCAGGCCGTTTGGCGGTGCCACGGTGGTGGTCAGCCACCACGCCCCCCTGGCCGAGAGCATTCCCGCCCACTATCAGGGCGACCCGCTGTCGCCGGCCTTCGCCTCACGCCTCGAGTCGCTGATGGAGGGCGTGGCGCTGTGGGTCCACGGCCACGTCCACGACCCGGTGATGCTGACGGTGGGGGACACCCGGGTGGTGGCCGTGCCCGGCGGCTATCCCGGCGAGCGCCCGGAGGATGACCTGCGCCTGGATCGTGTGGTCGAGGTCTAGGCAGACCTGTCGAGAAATTCGAGGATATGACGGCTGGTCGCCTCCGGCTGCTCGTCGGTCACCCAGTGGCCGGCGTCCTTGATCCACTCAAGTCTGGCGCCGGGTATGGCATCCGCCAGCATCGGCGCGTAGTCCGGCTTCTGGAAGTTGTCCTTGTCGCCCCATAGCACCAGGGTAGCGATCTCGAGGTTCTTCAGCTCACCGGCGATGGCCTGGGTGTATTCCTTGTTGAGGCGGCGCATGTTGCGGAAGAAGGCCGCCTTGCCTTCGGCGCTGTTCCACGGCTCGACGTAGATTTCCTTCAGGCGCTCGGTCGCCGCCTCGGGATCGTGGACGCCCTTGGGCATGAAGTCGCGCATGGTCGCGATGAACTCCTCGACGCTGGTGGACGCCTCGACCCCCGGCTCCAGCATCTGCTTGAACTCTGGTATCGGCCAGGAATCGAAGCACACGCTGTCGATGAGCACCTGGCGGCGTACCCGCTCTGGATGGTTGACCGCGATCAGCTGGCTGACGCCACCACCGATGTCGTGGGAGACGATGTCGGCGCTGGGCACTCCCAGGGCATCCATCAGCTTCACGAGGAGGCGGGCCTGGGCATTGATGGAGACGTCGGCATCCGTGGGCATGTCCGACTCGCCGTAATTGAGCATATCCGGTGCGATCACGCGATACTGCCGGGCTAGTTCCGGCATCACATGCCGCCACATCAACTTGTTGGTCGGAATGCCGTGGATCAGCAGCAGCGGCTGGCCTTGTCCCATCTCCTTGTAGGCGAGGCGATGGCCTTCGATCCAAGTATGGCGCGTTTCGACATGTTCCATTACGTCGCTCACGTTGCTCATCTCCCTTGCACCTTGGTGGCGGTGCGTCGATGTACCTGAGGTCACGGACTGACCTTTGCGATGTCGCGTCGCCACCCTAACGGTCATTGAGCGATCACTCAAACTATTTTTGAGTGATCGCTCTAAAATGGTTCAAGAGATGTGCATGCCCGCAATGCAGGACCCATGGCGTTGCGGCATGAAGCGTTGTGGGAAGAGGTGTTGTGGCAAGGGACGTTGCAGCAAGAGGAGCTGCAGAAAGGGGCGTTGCGACAAGAGAGGTGAGTTGCGGGAAGGGACTGGATGCAGCGAGAAGAGCGACGACAGGAGGACCCGATGGGCGCCGCTCCCGTCGTTGGCCAGGGATCGTCATGCACTGAGGCTGAAGCAGGGCCAAGAAGGCTCTTCTGGCGAGCCTTCTTGGCCCTGATAGAGGACTTTTAGCCGCCCTGGAGCTGTTCCTTGAGCTTGTTGGGCAGCTTCTTGATGATCAGCCGGTCGCGCTCCTCGTCGTACTCGATGCTGTTGCCGAGCAGATGGGAGTCGAAGCTGATCGAGACGCCCTCGGCGCGGCCGGTGAAGCGGCGGAACTGGTTCAGGGTGCGCTTGTCCGGCGGAATCTCCGGAGACAGCCCGTAGTCGGCGTTGCGGATGTGCTCGTAGAAGGCCCGCGGCTTGTCGTCGTCCACCAGCGCGGACAGCTCGTCCAGGGTCATGGCCTCACCACGGCTGGCCTGATCCTGGGCGTAGTCGATCAGCGCGTCGGTCTTCTCGCGGGAGGTCTCCTCGGCCATGTCCTCGCGCTCAACGTAGTCGCTGAACGCCTTGAGCAGGGTGCGGGTCTCGCTCTTCGGGTCGACCCCTTCGCTGGCGCCGAGCAGCGCCTGCAGGTCGTCCGCCAGCTTGCGCGCACCACGGTCGGCCAGCAGTGACAGGTACTGGCTCGACGGGCCGCCTTCCTGCCATTGGGTCAGGTTGAGGCGAAAGGCCAGCGACATCTGGCTGTGGTTGACCTGACCGGTAATGGCGACGCGGCCGTCGTCACCGATGACGAAGCCGTCACGATGGTGCACCAGCGCCAGAAACAGGTGGCGGGTTTCGCCCTGGCGCTGGTCGGCGAGGATCAGGTGCCCACCGGTGGGCAGGTGGTCGTCGACCAGTGTCTTGATCGCTTCACCCAGAGACGCCGCGAGCGTTTGCAGGTCGCGTTCGTCCTGAAGGTAGGCCTTGAACTCGGCCGGGAAGCGGCTGGACGTGGCGACCAGGCCGGTGGATTCAGCCGCGGCGTCGTCCCAAGGCGGGGTATCATCAGCCGGGGGCTCGTCAACAGAGGCATCGCTGGCGCCCACAGCGTCCTGCTCTACCTCGCTCACCGCGACAGTATGCTCATTGAGCCGTCCCCAGCGCTTGGCCTTGCCGTGGTAGGCATCGGTCAGGCGGGTGACCAGGCTGTCCAGAGCGTCACTGTCGGGATGCAGTTCGCTTGCGGGCACAAGGGTTGCCGGACTGTCGCTGGCGCTCTTGTCGAGGCGCTGGATGACACAGGCGGATATCGGCATGGGGACCTCGTGGGCAGGGGGGGCGGCGGCAGATGATAACGCAATTGGGAACCACTGCATAAATTGCTGCGCTCGACATCTCGGCCGCCGGCGGTGCTCAAGCTTCTCATTTAACTATATGTAAAATCGAAACTTTCCGCTCCGGCGGCAGCTGACCTCTCTTCGCTCGCGACATTTCTTCAGCGCTTCCCTTGCTCCGTTGGGTCGAAAGGGTCCCTGGATTCAGGGCTTGAGTCGATAGCCGCTTCTGAAGATGGCGTGGATCACCACCAGGGCCACGGCCATGAACAACAGGATCATGCCCAGGCTGATCCACACGCTGACGTCACCGAGCCCGTAGAAGCTGTAGCGAAAGCCCGACACCAGATAGACCACCGGATTGAACAGGGTCACCGTCTGCCATAGCGGTGGCAGCATGTCGATGGAGTAGAAGGTGCCGCCGAGGAAGGTCAGCGGGGTGATCACCAGCAGTGGCACCAGCTGGAGCTTCTCGAAGCCGTCGGCCCAGATACCGATGATGAAGCCGAGCAGGCTGAAGGTCAGGGCGGTGAGCACCAGAAACAGCAGCATCATCAGTGGATGCTCGATGGTAAAGGGCACAAACAGGCTGGCGGTACCCAGCACGATAAGCCCCAGGACGATCGACTTGGTGGCGGCGGCGCCGACAAAGCCCAGCACGATCTCCAGCGGCGAGATCGGCGCCGACAGGATTTCGTAGACGGAGCCGGAGAAGCGTGGAAAGAAGATCCCGAAAGAGGCGTTGGAGACGCTCTGGGTCAGCAGCATCAGCATGATCAAGCCAGGCACGATAAAGGCCCCGTAGGGAATGCCCTCGACCTCACTGATGCGGGACCCGATGGCCGAGCCGAACACCACGAAGTACAGCGAGGTCGACAGCACCGGAGAGACCACGCTCTGCAGGATGGTGCGCAGGCTGCGGGCCATTTCGGCCCGATACAGCGTCTTGACCGAGGTGAGGTTCATGTCCGTTCCTTGACCAGATTGACGAAGATCTCTTCCAGCGAGCTCTGACGGGTGTGCAGGTCCTTGAAGGTGATGCCGGCGGCGTCGACCTCGCCCAGCAGGTCGGCGATGGCGCCTTCGCCGTCGTCGGCACCGTCGTAGCGATAGACCAGGGCGTGGCCGTCATCGGCCAGGGTCAGGCTGCGGTGGGCGAGCGCCTCGGGCAACTGGGAGAGCGGTTCGCGCAGGTGCAGGGTCAGCTCCTTGCGCCCCAGGCTCGCCATCAGTGTCTGCTTGTCCTCGACCAGCACCAGTTCGCCTGCGCGAATCACGCCGATGCGCTCGGCCATTTCCTCGGCTTCTTCGATGTAGTGGGTGGTGAGGATGATGGTGACGCCGCTCTGCCTGAGTCCACGTACCACCTCCCACATGTCGCGCCTCAGTTCGACGTCGACCCCGGCGGTGGGTTCGTCGAGAAACAGCACCTGGGGCTCGTGGGCCAGCGCCTTGGCGATCAGTACTCGTCGTTTCATGCCGCCGGACAGGGTGATCAGGCGATTCTTGCGTTTCTCCCACAGGCTCAGCTGGCGCAGTACCTTCTCGATATGCGCCGGGTCCTTGGGCTTGCCGAACAGGCCGCGGCTGAAGGAGACGGTATCCCAGACGGTGGAGAAGGCCTCGCTGGTCAACTCCTGGGGCACCAGCCCGATGCGCGAGCGGGCGGCGCGGAAGTCGTCGAGGATGTCATGGCCATCGACCAGCACACGCCCGGAGGACGGATTGACCAGGCCGCAGATGACGCTGATGAGGGTGGTCTTGCCGGCGCCGTTGGGTCCGAGCAGGGCGAAGATCTCGCCGCGACGAATCTCAAGATCGATGCCCTTGAGCGCCTCGAAACCGCCGTTGTAGACCTTGGTCAGTCCCTTGACGTCGATGATCGGGGCGCTCATGTCTGGGCCCCTTCGGCGGCAGGTACAGGCCGCCCGGGTGCGACCCGGGCGGATAGAGATGCTGAGGGATGCGGGCGAGGCATGGAGACGTCCTTATCGATTGACCCCGCCCATCCTAGCGCGACCGCTCTGATCTGCACACAGTCGGGCGCCGTCCCGGCGCGTCTCAGTCGCGTGGGGTGACGTTGGTCATCCGCGGCAGTACGTCGGGACTGTGGCGGCTGACGCGATGGAGCATCGCCATTACCACATGGCCGAGGGCGAGGGCGAACAGGGCCCAGCCCAGCCAGCCATGGAGCAGGTTGGCGGGGGCCTCCATCCAGGCGATCTCGTCTCCTTCGAAGCCGGCCATCAGTTCGATGCCGAAAGGCGAGAAGGCGCGGCCGGAGCCGTACTGGCGAAGGAGCGCGATGGAGGGGATGAGAATCAGCAGTCCATAGAGCGCGACATGGCCAAGGTGCGACGCCAGGTTGACCCGTGCCGGGCGACGCCGCTGGTTGATCAGCGCCCAGCTCACGCGTAGCAGCATCAGCACCAGAATCGTCAATCCCACGGGCTTGTGGCTGCCCCACAGCAGTTCATCCAGCCAGGAGTCCTCGAACAGGAACCTGGCGCTGGCGGTAACGAGCTGCCACACCACCAACGCGGCGATGGCCCAATGGAAGAAACGGCTGATGCTGCCGTAACGGTCGGGAGTGTCGGTGATCGGCATAGGGGGGTCCTCATCATCGGGTAACAGATAGCGTCGCGGTCCATGGGTTCTTGTTTTTTGCCTAGGCTAACCCAGCCCAGCGGACCAGGCGGGTGAATTCTCCCAAGAGACTGTGCAAGAACCGGCAGTCACGCGTGGAACACGGTGTTCGACGATGTGCGTTGGACAGACTCGTGTAAGGAAGGCCGCAGCCGCGCTACTCAAGGATTCCCAATTCGACGGCGTCTTCGGCAAGAGGATCGATCCATGGCTCGAGTGTCCCCCCTGACGTATAAAAAAAATGTGGCTGAAGCAATGGCAAGCAGAGCAATCGCAAGCGGTGCTATGGCAAGCGGTACTATGGCAAGCAGTGCATTGGCCAGCAGTGCAATGGCAAGTCAGCCAATGGCGAGCAGGGCAGCGGCGCTGGCGCAGTCACCCTGGCGTTCGCTGGTGCTGCTGGGACTCGGCCTGGCGCTGATGGTCGCGGTCTTGCCCCGGGCGTCGGCGCAGGCGGGCGAGCAGGTGACGCCGAGCGTGTCCCAGAACATCATGCAGCAGAAGTGGGTGTCCGATGACTCGAATCTGATCTCGACCATGGTGCTGGTCACCCTGGACCCGGGGGCCAGCCTGCCGCCTCACCGTCACGCAGGGCCGGCCTACGTCAAGGTGGCCACCGGCGAGGTGATCTCGCAGCTTGAAGGCGGGGAAGAAGAACGCTTTGGCCCCGGAGACGAATGGCGAGAGCCCGAGGGCGTGCGCCACGTACAGCTGGTCAATGCCAGCGACGACACACCGGCGGAACTGATCGTGGTGATGATCCACACCCGTGGCGAACCCCTGACCCGGGTGGAATGACCCTGTCAGTGTCGCTCTGATAGCCCCGCTCTGACGGTATCGCTCTGACAGCCCCGTTCTGATAGCCCCGCTCTGATAGCCCCGCTCTGATAGCCCCGCTCGGATCGTGTCCAGCGGATTACTCGACACGCCGACACGACAACGCCGCGATCTCTCGCGGCGTTGTCGTTGCTGCTCAGGCAAGCCTGAGGCTCGGTCGAAAGGTCGCCAAGCGCAGGCGCCTTTTCGGCAAGCCTAGCCGCGGCTGGTGACTTCCAGCAGATGATAACCAAACTGGGTCTTCACCGGGCCCTGCACCTTGTTGAGGTCGGCGGAGAAGACGACCTCGTCGAACTCACGCACCATCTGGCCGGGGCCGAAGCTGCCCAGGTCGCCGCCCTGGCGGCCGGACGGGCAGGAGGAGTGCTCGCGGGCAACCTCGGCAAAATCACGACCGTTCTCGATCTCGGTCTTGAGGGTTTGGCACTTTTCTTCGCTGTCGACGAGGATGTGGCGGGCGGTGGCCTGGACCATGGGATGACTCCTGAACTTCACTGAAGGTTGGCTGATGTTGCGAGACGCGAGCTTACCACGGGTGCCGCCGAGGCGGCACCGGGCTTGGTCTGTGTCCAGGTCCGGTGCACCATGGGACTGTCGTCGCCGCCCTTGCGCCCTCTCTTGTGTAGAACGAGTAGATACGATGGACCCGAAATCATCATCCGCCGCCGCAGAACTGACCCCACTTCTGGTCAGCGCCTGCCTGCTCGGGGATCCGGTGCGATATGACGCCGGGCACAAGTGGCTCGGCGACGAGCGTTTGGCGCTGTGGCGTGACCAGGGGCGGCTGGTGCCGGTGTGCCCCGAGGTGGCGGGAGGCCTGCCCACACCGCGGCCCGCGGCGGAGATCGCAGGAGGCAGCGGCGCTCAGGTGCTGGCAGGCGAGCTCAGGATCGTCGATATCGACGGCGGTGATCCCACCGAGGCCTTTGTGGCGGGCGCCAGGCGAGCGCTCGCCACCGCCAGGCGCTACCACTGCCGGTTGGCGCTGTTGACCGATGCCAGTCCGTCCTGTGGCAGCACCCAGGTGTACGATGGCCGCTTCAGTGGCAGCAGGATCGCCGGTGAAGGCGTGACCGCCGCGCTGTTGCGCGACGCAGGCATCGAGGTCTTCGCCCCGCATCAGCTAGAGGAATTGGCTCGCCGTCTGGTCGAGCTGGATACCGACCGGCGGCGTTGAATGTCGGAGCGCTATTCTTGGGGCTCCTGCTCTTGTTGCTGCTCTTGTTGCTGCTCTTGTTGCAGTGCGGGTCGCTGGTGCTGTCGAGTCCCTTCACCTCGCTCGACGTCCAGAGCGGGTTCCACGATCGGGAAACGCACCGTTAGCGTCTGGCGCTGGTGATCGCGCGTCACCGTGATGCTGGCCTGGGTGCCTGGCAGTACGCGAGGCACCAGTGCCTTGAGCTGGTAGGGATGCGCGATGCCATGCCCGGCAAAGTTCAGGATGCGGTCGCCGACGCGCAGCCCCGCAGCCTCGGCGGGACTGTTCGGTACCATCTCGGTCACCACCAGGCCCGGTCGGTCCTCGCTTGATTCGACACCTACCCCGAGTCGCGGCCCCTCGCTCTGCTTGTCTTCGCGTACCACAAAGACGGCGTCGGCAAGTCCCGCTTCGGCCTCGCAGGCGTCGTCGGCAGACAGCGGCAAGAGGCTCGCGACATCGGCGATACCCAGGCTCTTAAGCTGTGCCTCGATTCCCTCGCCGTGGCTGGCGTGACCCATTCCCACCAGGCCCACCGCCAGGTGGCCATCTTCGACCAGGGCGGCGAGCCCCTGGGCCATGGCCATGTCCCACACCTGCTGGGCGTAGACGAAGCCGTCGATCATGTTGTCGTCGAAGCCCTCGCCAAAGCCTTCGCCAGCAAGTTCCAGGGCGTGTTCCTCGAGACTCGCCTCGAGCCGTTCACGGTAGGACGGCATGGCCGGTACGGGTTCGGGAATGCCGTGGCGTTGTGCCGGCGGCAGTGTGGAGACGCCATCCTCGACCAGCCGTTGGCGCAGCTCAGGGGTGACGTTCAGTGCCTTCAGCGGCAGCGCCTGGTCCCGGGCAAAGCGCAGCACCGGCAGGTACAGCTCGGGGTCGAAGCCCCAGTAGCGGTACCACTGGCTCTGCTCGAGCAGGGCGGCCTCATCGATGTCACCGGCGATCCAGGCGTCCAGTGCCGGTTGGCTTTCTCTCGGCAGCATCTCAAGGCCAATGGCCAGATCCGGCTGATGGGCGTGCAGGGCGGCCAGGCTCGCCAGCTGGAATCGATGGTGGTCGGGACGATCGTGCTGTTCACCCAGCAGGACCACCTGCTGGCGGGCGAGCATCGGCCAGCCCATCGTCGGCGCCGTATGGGGGCGAGCGTCACCGGGCGTGATCCAGTCGCCGGGCGCCAGGCCAGCGCCTGTTGCAGTGTTGGTGCAGGATGCCTGGGCATCGAGGCCGAGCACCAACAGTATCGTCAGAGTAGCCAGCCTCGGCATCGTCCATCGGCGTGGGAGAGAGCAGCGATGTGACGGTCGAAATCGCAGAAGGGGCATGAGCGGAGCCAGCGTGAATCCAGCGTGAATCAAGAGAGAACCAAGAGTGAACAAGAGCGGAACCAGCGCAGCTTCGGACCGGAACGACGCCGAAACCAGACCGAAGCGAGAGTCGAAAAGGTTCAGGCTAGCCGCCCCGGCGCCGACGATCCAGTGTGGTCTGCCCATCGCTTGATCGATGTCCCGCCTGCGGCCTGCTGGTACCATGACGCACGCCGTCCACTGTCCATCGCCCAACACCCACCTTTAGCTACCATGATCTTCGCGACCGCATGAACACTCCCTCGCTCCACGCCGAGCGCCTCGAGGCCTTGACCCGATTGCTCGCCGACTGGCACTGGCTCTGGTCGCCGGCGCCCTTTACCCATGCCGGGACTCCCTGGCCCGAGCGGGCGCCCGCCGGCGATGTCGCCGCTTGCCTGCAGGCGCTGGACGACGCTCGGTGCCAGCGCTTGCAGCAGAGGCCTTTCGATGCCTCGCCGCTGGCCGCCTGGCTACCGGTGGATGAACTGGCGCGCCTGGTCAGGGTTCCCGATGGAGCGCCGCCGATCCAGGCGCCCGAGGCGTGGGCGGCCCACGTGGGAGGTCGCAAGTGGCAGCAGATGCTGGCCTTTGCGCCCCAGGTGGCCATCGGCCAGGGGCAGCGGCTTGTCGAGTGGTGTGCCGGCAAGGGACATCTTTCGCGTCTGCTGGCGCGCCGCCACGACGGCTCCATTTGCGCGCTGGAGTGGCAACCGGCGCTGTGCGAAAGCGGCCAGGCGCTGGCCGAGCGGCAGGGACTGGAGGTGACGCTGGTCGAGCAGGACGTGATGGCGCCCAGCGTGAGCCGACACCTCGGTGACGCCGATCGGGTGGTGGCGCTGCATGCCTGTGGCGATCTTCACGTGCGCCTGCTGGAGCTGGCACGTGAACAGAAGGTGGCGATCAGTCTGGCTCCCTGCTGCTACCAGCGTACCCGTGACAAGATCTATCGCCCCCTGTCGCGTCAGGCGCAGCAACAGGCAGAGCGCCATGGTCTGTCGCTGGACCGAGAGGCGCTGGCGCTGTCGGTGCAGGAGACCGTGACCGCCAGCCAGGGAGAGCGACGCAAGCGTGAACAGGCGAACGCCTGGCGACTGGGTTTCGATGCTCTTCAGCGCCGGCTGCGCGGAGTCGACGACTATCTGGCGGTGCCGAGTCTGGCCTACGGCAGGATGCCGGAGCGCTTCGAGGACTTCTGTCGTTGGGCCGCCCGGGAGAAGGGACTGACAGTGCCCGACGGGATCGACTGGGACGCCTATCGACGTCGTGGCGAAGCGTGTCTGCAGCGGGTCAATCGACTCGAGCTGGTGCGCCATCTGTTTCGCCGGCCGCTGGAGGTGTGGCTGGTGCTGGACCGGGCCCTGTGGCTCGAGGAGGCCGGCTTCGAGGTCAGTCTGAGCCAGTTCTGCCCGCGCGCGCTGACCCCGCGCAATCTTGCCCTGGTGGCGCAACCGACGTAAGGCCGCGAGATCACCAGCCGGTCGCGACGTTCCCGCAGGCGCGGCAAGTCCAGTTACTGGCGCTGCCGTGGTGGTCGAGACGAGGCGGCCCCGGACACTTGAACTGTCCGGGGCCGTGTTTTCTTCAAGGGAGGGGATAGCTCGGCTGGCGCCGCACGCCGGATCAGCTGCGCTTGCTACGCCTGAATTGCTCGGTTTCCCAGACCTTGGCGCGCTTGATCAAGGGGGTGATGCTGGATCCCTGGATCAGGATCGAGAACACCACCACCGAGTAGGTCATTACCAGGATGATCTCGCGCACGTCGATGTTCTTTTCGGGAATCACGGTGATCCCCGACGGAATCGACATCGCCATGGCCAGCGCCAGACCACCACGCAGTCCGCCCCAGGTCAGGATGCGCACCGAGTAGGGGTTGTAGCGACGAAAGCGCCGGAAGCCCAGGTAGGCCAGGCGCACGCTCAGATAGCGCGACAGCAGCACCAGCGGCACGGCGGCGATCATCAGCACCCAGTCCTCCGGGTGGAAGCTGAACGACAGCATGGTCATGCCGATCAGCAGGAACAGCACGCCATTGAGGAACTCGTCGACCAGCTCCCAGAAGTGGTCGAGATGCTGCCGGGATTCCTCGGAGAAGCCCTTGCGACGGGTACGGTTGCCGATGATGATGCCGGCCACCACCATGGCCAGGGGGCCGGACACCTCGAGAAACTCGGCGAACACGTAGCCGGTGGTGGGCACCAGAAGCGTCAGCATCAATTCCATGGAGTGGTCGTCGGTGTGACGGATTAACTGGTGAAACAGCTGACCGAGCACGAAGCCGTAGACGATGCCGCCCAGCGCCTCCTGCAGAAACAGGTGGCCGACGCTGGTCACCGTGGGGGTGGTGCCGCCGAAGGCGACGGCGAACAGGGTGACGAAGAGCACCAGACCGAAGCCGTCGTTGAACAGCGACTCGCCCTCGATCTGGGTCGAGATGCGCCGGGGCGCGTTCATCTTCTTGACGATGGCGAGCACCGCGATGGGATCGGTGGGAGAGATCAGGGCACCGAACAGCAGGCAGTAGATCAGATCGAAGTCGATACCCAGCCAGCCCACCAGCAGCCACAGACTGTAGCCGATGAAGAAGGTCGAGAACAGGGTGCTGCCCATGGCAAGGATGGCGATTTCCCACTTCTGGTCACGCAGGTGGGGGAGCTTGATCCCCAGCGCACCGGCAAACAGCAGAAATCCGAGGATGCCCTTCAGCAGGAAATCCTCGAAATTCAACTGATTGATGGCGGTTTTAGCGGTTTCGTCGAGGGCGAACCAGCCCGCGTGACCGGCGATGACGATGGCCAGCGACAGTATCAGAGCGCCAGCAGTGATCGCGATGGTGGTCTGAAATTTTCCGATCTTGCCGTTGATCAGGGAGATCACCATCGCCATCGCGGCGAGCAGGCAAAGGGTGTCGTACACCGACATGGAGGGAGGCCTCTAGGTAGGATGGGTGAGTCGTGTCGGCTCGAGCGCTGGCTCGAGGCCGTAAAAGGGGGGCAGCAGCAGGCACATCGGCTCGGCCCGTCGCATCACCCGAGGAGGTCAGGCGCTGGTGTGACGGGGGAGGCGATTGTGACGTGTCCATCGCGGGAGTTCGGTCCTGAGCGTGGTGTGCTACGCCCTGGCCGGTTGGACCAGGGGGAGCGGATAGGGCTTGCGAACAGGTCTTGCAAACTGGGCTTGCGAATAGCGCCTGTACGCTGGATACGGATGTCCCGGCGGTCAGCATCTGCGGCGTCATGCTCGGAGGCGCTGAAGCCAGGCGTCAAGGCCTTCGACGCGTGAGACGCGAGTCGGCTATATCGGCGTTTCGCAGTGCAACAAAGTATACGCGGGTCGCGGTGCGGGTACATCCCGGATGTCGCTTTTTTTGAAGCGCGTGGGCGAGGATTGACAGGCGCCTGGCTTGTCTACGACAAAGGTCTGAAACCAAAGGCGTGTGTCGCTCGGTTCAAGCGAGCGCCCTGACGACAAGGAACCTCTATGCAAGTACACGATATCGCCGTACACCTGGGTCCTGCCCAGGCCCATCTGCGCCAGTTGGATGACGGTTGGGCGGGGCTGATCGATCGGGTGGGCGACTGCGGACTGACCACCGCCCTCGATCGCAGCCCCTACGAGTCGTTGTCCAGGGCGGTGGCCTATCAGCAGCTCCATGGCAAGGCGGCGGCGGCGATTGTCGGCCGTCTGACGGCGCTGTTCCCGGGGCAGGATTTCCCCAGTCCCCGGCAACTGTCCGAGCTCTCCTCGGAGGAGCTTCGAGCCTGTGGCTTCTCGGCACGCAAGCAGGCGACCCTCCAGGGCCTCGCCGAGGCGGCACTGGACGGTCGAATCCCCAACCGCGAACAGGCCGCCGAGATGGAGGACGAAGAGCTGATCAAGCGTTTCACCGCCATCAAGGGTATCGGCCGCTGGACCGTCGAGATGATGCTGATCAACACCCTTGGACGTCCCGATATCCTGCCGGTGGATGACTTGGGCATCCGCGACGGCGCGCGCTACCTGTTCGGCTGGGAACGCATGCCGACGCCAAGGGAGACCCGCGAGCTGTGCGAACCCTGCAGGCCCTGGCGCTCGGTGGCGTCCTGGTACCTGTGGCGCTGCAACGAACAACCGGATTACCGACGCCTGGCGAAGTCCTGAACCGGGCCAGGCAAGCCGAGAAGGCTAGGAAGGCAAGGAAGGCGCGGAAGCGAGGATGACCGGTGACAGCCGTGCAGGGTGCGCGGCCGAAGCTCTGCACGCGGGGCCCGCTGATGGCGACAGCAGGGTGACTTAGTCGCGACGGCGGTAGGGGTCGGGCATCGCCTGTTCCGGGCGCCAGCGGGTGCGTTCGCCGTTCAAGGTCAGCACAAGCTGGCGAGGCCCGGCGTGGTCGCGGTGCTCGCACAGATAGATACCCTGCCAGGTGCCCATCGCCAGGCGCCCCTCGGTGATGGGAATGCTGAGTGATGGCCCCAGCAGGCTGGCCTTGAGGTGGGCCGGCATGTCGTCGCTGCCCTCCTGGGTGTGACGGTAGTAGGGTGCGTTCTCCGGCACCATCACATTGAAGTGACGCTCGAAGTCGCCACGTACCGTGGGATCGGCGTCTTCGTTGATGGTCAGCGATGCCGAGGTGTGCTGGATGAAGGCGTGGAGCAGGCCGATGCGCATGCTCGGCAGGTCCGGCAGTGCCTGAACGACCTCATCGGTGATCAGGTGAAAGCCCCGGGGGCGGGCAGCGAGGCGAAGGGTGCTCTGGAACCACATCTAGGACGGTCTCATTGTCGGCGTTGACGCTGGAGGCCATGGCACGGCAAGGCCCTTGCGCAGGAAAGCCCCTGTGCAGCAGGGCCATCGCTCGAGGCAGACAGGCGCGATCAGGCGGCCAGCGGTAAGGAATTCAAACGCGCAAAGACTACCTCCTTTACCGTCCTGTGAGGAGTCCCGAATGAAAGATCAACGTCTGACCCGGGCCGACGTCTTTCGCCACCAGCCGATGCTGGCCAAGTCCCTGGTGGAACTCGAGCGCGCCGTGGCCGAGGCGGGCATCGAGTCTGAGCTGGTGCACCTGATCAAGCTGCGCGCCTCCCAGCTGAACGGTTGCGCCTTCTGTCTGCGCATGCACAGCCAGGAAGCACGCGAGGACGGTGAGCAGCAGTCGCGTCTGGATGTTCTGTCGGCGTGGCGAGAGACCCAGCTCTTCAGTCGCCGTGAACAGGCAGCGCTGGCCTGGACCGAGGCGCTGACGCTGGTCAGCGGCCAGGAGATCGGCGGCGGCGACTACACCCGCCTGGCCGCGGAATTCACCCCCGAAGAGCAGGTCAACGTGACGGCGCTGGTGGTCTCCATCAACGCCTGGAACCGGATCGCGCTGGCGTTCGCCTTCCCGGTGGAGTGACGTCCTGCGGCGCGACCGAACGTCTCCCGCGCGGGTAGGCGACGTCGTCTTGCCCCTATGCCCCGCCAAGCAGGCCGGCGGGCAGGCTCATCCTGCCAGCAGCGGAAACAGCGGATGCTCCATGGGGCTGCCCGCGGGCAGTTCGTCGGCGAGGCCGGGAAAGGGCGGCGAGGTGGTCCAGGCCCGCGGTGCGTGGACCATGTCGTCACCCAGCAGACGCACCGAGAAAGCGCGACGGCGATGAGGGCCACTGACGCCACCCGAGGCGTGCAGGGTCAGCATGTTGAAGAATACGGCGTCGCCGGGTTCCAGCGCCCAGCCAAGGATGGTGTAGCGTTCACGCTGGGCCTCGATGTCAGGCAGCTCGGCCAGACTGCCCTCGGGGAACCAGCTGGCCTGGTGGTCCATGAAGGTCCGTGGCATCAGCCAGGGCCCCTTGTGGGACCCGGCCACAAACTCCAGGGTGGCCGCCCGGGATACCGGATCCACCGGTAGCCACATGCTGACGTTCTGACTGCCTTCCACGTTGTAGTAGGGCTGGTCCTGGTGCCAGGGGGTACGCTGGCGCGTGCCCGGTTCCTTGACCAGTAGATGGTCGTGGTAGAGGCGTACCTGGCGCGAGCCCATCAGGCGTTGCCCGATAAGCCCCAGCGGCGAGTCGAAGATGAAACCCCGATACGCTTCGTTGGTCTGCCAGTTGCAGAAGTCCTCGAAGAACCAGCCTGGGTCATCGGGTCGACTGGCGACCTTGGCCCGGGGGCTGGGATCGCGCAGGTTGTCCTCGATGCCCTCCGCCAGTCGCTTGAGCTCCTGGGGGCAGAAGATGCCGCGTAGACAGATGGCGCCGTCGCGCTGGAAGGCGGCGACGTCTTCGTCGCTGACCATGGTGTCGGGATGGATGCGCAGGTTCATGGGGCCTCCAGGCGGTGGAAGTCAGGAAGAGGAAAGGACAGCTGTGACAACAGCCGGTCGAAGAAACCCTCGCACTTCGTGATCTGATCGAAGGCGATGAACTCGTCTGGCTGATGGGCCTGATGGATGCTGCCGGGGCCGCAGATCACGGTAGGGACGCCCAGCTGGGCGAACAGCCCGGCCTCGCAGCCGAAGCCGAGCGCCAACGGCTCGACGCTGCATTCGGCCAGCTCGGCGATCCATGACAGGTAGCCTTGGCGGCGTTCGTCCAGCGGTGGGTACTGGCCGCGGCATTCCAGGGTCAGTCTGGCGCGACGGCCCAGGCCGATCAGGTCGCGATCCAGGCCGCTGGGAAAGTCCTTGCGCAGGCGCTCGAGGATTTCCATGGCGGGCTGCCCGGGCAGCGGGCGCATCTCGAAGTCGATGCGGCAGTGCTCGGGGATCTGATTCAGCGCGCTGCCACCCTCGATCAGCCCGACGTGGACCGTGGAGTAGGGGGGATCGAAGCGCTGATCGGTGAGCGACATCAGGCGCTTTTCCCGTGCCAGCTGGCGGATCTGCGCAACCACGCCCGCGCCGACGTCGATGGCGTTGACGCCTCGCCCCGGGTAGCCCGAGTGGCCTCCCACGCCCTCGATGGTGGCGCGCATGCCGACGTGGCCCTTGTGGGCGTTGGCGATGCGCATCGCGGTGGGTTCGCCGACGATGATGCCCCGCAGGCGTTCCTTGTGGACCTCGAGAAACGGCAGCATCAGCGGGGCACCCAGGCACCCGACCTCTTCGTCGAAGGACAGCGCCAGCAACACCGAGTGACGCGAGTGCTCTGCCTGCCAGGCGGCCAGTTTCGTCAGGGCCACGCCGATGAATCCCTTCATGTCCGCCGTACCGCGACCGTACAGGCGTTCAGCGTGGCGTTTCGGCGTGAACGGGGCGGTGACGCGCCAGTCCGCGTGGCTCGCCGGCACCACGTCGGTGTGGCCGGAAACCAGCAGGGCCGGGGCGTCGCGGGGGCCAAATTCGGCGATCAGGTTGGCCTTGTCGCCGCTGTCGTTGTAGAGCAGGGTCACCGCTGCCCCACGCGCCTCGAGCCAGCCGGCGACGTCGTTGATCAGTTCAAGGTTGGAGCGATGACTGGTGGTGTCGAAGGCCACCAGGCGTTCGATCATCGCAAGGCTCAAGGGTAGCGTGTTGCTGGTCAAGACGAAGCTCCGTGAGTGCAGACCGTCAGGCGAGGGGCCAGACCACCAGGGTCGCCAGCAGGATGAGCACAGCGCCGAGGGCATAGAGCAGGGCGATCAGCGGCAGCATGAAACGCATCCAGCGGCTCCAGGGAATGCCGGCGATGGTGAGTCCCGCCATCAACCAGCCGGCGGTAGGAGTAAAGGCATTGGAGATGCCGTCGCCAAACTGGAAGGCCAGCACCGCGACCTGGCGGTGTACCTCGGCGAGGTCCGCGATGGGCGTCATGATGGGCATGGTCAGCGCCGCCTGGCCGCTGCCCGAGGTGACGATGAAGTTCATCGCGCTTTGCATGGCGAACATGCCCAGTGCTGCGGCCGACGCCGAGGTGTCGCCGATCAGCGTGGAAAGCGAATGGATGATGGTGTCGATGATCTCGCTGTGCTGCACGATGACCACGATGGTGAAGGCCAGGCCCACCGCCAGGGCGCCATCCATCATGTCCTTGCAGCCGGTGGAAAAGGCTCCGGCGATGGTGTTGGCTCGCATGCCGGCGAGCAGTCCGGTGACGATACCCAGCAGCAGGAAGACGCCGGCCATCTCCTTGAGGTACCAGCCGAAGGCACTGACCCCGGCGATGATCGCCACCAGGGCCAGGGCGAAGGCGCCGAGGATCAGCAGGTGGCGAGGGGTCAGGTCGACGTGATCGCCCGGTCCTTCTTCATCGGGCGGGGCCAGGCCGTAGACCACACTGCGCTCTGGCCTTGCCTGCACGCGACGGGCGTAGAACATAACGTAGCCGATGCTCAGGGCGACGAACGCAAGCCAGCAGACGAAGCGGTAGCCCATGCCGGAAAACAGCGGCAATTCGGCGATGCTCTGGGCGACGCCGACGTTGAAGGGATTGAGAAAGGAGCCGGTGTAGCCGATGGCGGTGCCGATCAGCGGGATGGCGGCGGCGACCACGGCGTCGTAGCCGATACGTCGCGCCAGCGGCAGCAGGATGAAGATGTAGACGATGCTGCCCTCGATCATGCCGTAGGTACCGGAACACAGGGCGAAGAAGGTCATCATCAGCGGGATGATCAGGATCTCGCGGCCCTTGAGCTTCACCAGCAGGAAGTGGACCAGCCCTTCGATGGCGCGGGAGCGTCTCAGGACCCCGAAGGTACCGCCGACGATGACCAGAAAGAAGATGATCGACGAGCCGCTCTTCATCCCTTCGAAGAAGGCGTTGAAGAACTCGAAGGGACCGATGCCCGGGGAGTCGATGGCCTGGTAGGTGCCGGCGACGATGACGGAGCGCCCGTCGGCGTTGGTGATGCGTTCGAAGCTTCCGCTGGGGACGAACCAGGTGACGATGGCCGCCAGCAGGGCGAGAAAGAAGAGGATGACGAAGGCGTGGGGCAGCGGCCTCTGTTGCTCGACGTGTGGTCTGGCGGCCATCTTGTCATGATTCATCGGCTGACTCTCGCTGGTGGCGGGTTTGTGGCACCTGGGGCTGAGTTCATTGATCCTTTCGGTTTAGTCCGAACCAGCGAAGCCTGTCGAGTCAGGGCGCGCGGCTGGGCAGAAGATCGTCGAGAACGAGGTCACACAATGCGCCTTCGTCCAGCAGACGTGTGGCGGCCTCGATGTCCGGTGCGAAGTAACGATCGTGGTCATAGTGGGTCACCCGGCGACGCAGTCGCTGACGGGCCTGCTCCAGCAAAGGTGTCGAGGCAAGCCCCTCGCGCATGTCGAGGCCCTGGCAGCTTGCCAGCCATTCGATGGCCAGCACGCCGCGAACATTGGCCGCCATCTCCTTGAGTCGCCGTCCCGCCGCCGGCGCCATGGACACATGGTCCTCCTGATTGGCCGAGGTAGGCAGGCTGTCGACGCTGTGAGGGTGGGCCAGAGCCTTGTTCTCGCTGGCCAGCGCGGCGGCTGACACCTGGGCAATCATGAAGCCGGAATTTACGCCGCCGTTTTCGACCAGGAAGGGGGGAAGCCGGGACATGTGGGTGTCCATCATCAGCGAGATGCGTCGCTCCGACAGGGCCCCGATCTCCGCCAGCGCCAGCGCCAGATTGTCGGCCACAAGGGCAACCGGCTCGGCGTGGAAGTTGCCGCCCGAGAGGATGTCGCCGTTGTCGGCGAACACCAGCGGGTTGTCGGTGACGGCGTTGGCCTCGATCTCGAGCACCCTGGCCGCGTGGCGGATCTGGTCGAGCACCGCGCCCATGACCTGAGGCTGGCAGCGCAGCGAGTAGGGGTCCTGGACGCGGTCACAGTCGGCGTGGGAGGCCCCCACCTCGCTGGTGTCCTCGAGCAGGTGACGATAGGCCCTGGCAACGTCGATCTGCCCGGGTTGGCCGCGCAGTTCGTGGATGCGGGCGTCGAAGGGAACCCGTGAGGCCAGGCTCGCCTCGACGCTCAGGGCGCCGCACACGGTGGCGCTGGCAAACAGATCTTCGGCCTCGAACAGACCGCGCAGCGCCAGCGCGGTGGAGACCTGGGTGCCATTGAGCAGCGCCAATCCCTCCTTGGGTGCCAGGGTCAGGGGCGACAGGCCAGCCACGTTCAGGGCGTCCCGTCCCGAGAGGGTCTCGCCACGGTGGCGTGCCTGGCCCTCGCCCAGCAGCACCAGACTCATATGGGCCAGTGGCGCCAGGTCGCCCGAGGCACCTACCGAGCCCTTGGCGGGGATGACCGGCCAGAACTCGGTGTTGATCAGGGTGATCAGGGCGTCCAGGACTTCACCGCGAATGCCGGAGTAGCCGCGTGCCAGGCTTGCCACCTTCAGCGTCATGATCAGCCTTACCAGCTCGTCGTCCAGGCGTTCACCGACGCCGGTGGCGTGGGATAGCACCAGCGAGCGCTGCAGGTCCTCCAGGCGTTCGCGCTCGATGCGGGTCTGAGCCAGCAGGCCGAAGCCGGTGTTGACCCCGTAGGCGGTGCGTCCCTCGTCGATGACGCCAGCCACCGTCGCCACCGAGGCGTCGATGGCGGCGTATGCCGAGGGCTCCAGAGACACCACTGTCGGTGACGTGAGGAGCCTGCGCATGTCCTGGAGGGTGAGTTGGCCTGGGGTGATGACGAGTCGATGCATGGTGGCGAGCTCCCGAGACGTGGCCGAACATGATGGGAAAACTTTAATGTATATACATTAACAGCAGGGCAATGGCGCGGCGTCAAGGCGGCTATCGTCGAACGGCAGGCGAGAATCGCCAGGGGGGAGTGACGATGTGTGTCACAGACTGTGCCCGATCTTCTATACAGATTTCGCCGCTGACATGATCGGGGGCAGCGACTGGGTCGGCTAGCGCAGGGATGGGTCGATGGACGTCTGGACCTGGTTCACAACGTCAGCGGATTCAGGCAGGTGTCGAACCGTCGCTACAGTGTTGCCCAGGGGCTGGTGTCCCCCTGCTCCAGCACACGTCGCACGGTGGCGAGGGCCTGTTGCAGGGACTCGCGGCTGTCGGGGGCGCCCACGCACAGGCGAATGGCCTGGGGCGCCGGCTCGCTGCCGGTACAGAAGGGTTCAGGCGTTGCCACCAGCACGCCTTCGCTCTTCAGCAGGGCCTGTACCTCGCTGGCCCGCCGGCCCTCGGGCAGCGGTAGCCATAAGTTGGCGCCGTGGGTGAGATGGCGGGGCGTCAGGGCCTCGAAGCTTGCCCGTGCCAGACGCTGCCGAGCGGCCAGCTCTGCGGTCTGCCAGGCCAGCAGTTCTGGGTAGCGGGGCGAGGCGATCCAGCGCCGCGCCACCTCGGTCATCAGCGGCGGACACATCCATGACTGCGCCCGCAACAGGCTGCCGATGCGCTCGCGCAGGGTGGCCGGCATCTGCAGGGTGCCGACTCTGAGGCCACCGGAAAGCACCTTGGAGGTGCTGAATACCTGCAGCGTGCGTTCCGGCGCCAGTTCCAGTAGAGACACACCGCGATCCTCCCGCGGCAGGTACTGGACGGCGTCCTCGATCAGCCAGAAGTCATGTCGACGCGCCAGGGCGGCGAGCTGTTCCCTGCGCTGTGGCGAAAGCACCGCGCTGGTGGGGTTGTTCTGGTCTGGGGTCAGGTAGACCAGGCGGGGCACCTGGCGCTGGCACAGGCGTGCCAGTGCATCGATGTCCATGCCGTCGTCGTCCAGGGGTACCGCCATCGGCTTGAGGTGAGCGTGGCGGGTGGCGGCGTTGAACCCCGGATAGGTGAGGGCGTCGGCGGCCACGCTGTCGCCGGGGCGGGTCAGGGCTCTCAGGCACAGGTCGATGCCGTGCTGGCCGCCCTGGGTGATCGCCAGCACCTCGTGCAGGGGAAAGCCGAGATCCTCAAGCCAACGTGACAGCGCCTCTCTGTGCTGCCGGGTGCCGATGTCGGGCTGGTAGGCGGCGACCATGGCAAGGCAGGCCGGGTCCTCGGTCACCTCCGCCAGGGCCTGCTGCAGACACTGATGACGCCAGGGGTGCGGCGGAGCAAAGCTCAGGCTCATGTCGACCACGCCATCGGAGTCGGCTGCGACGTGTACATCGAAGGGGCTGTTGCCGGTGGCGGCGTCATTGACGTAGGTGCCACTGCCGACCCGGGACGATACCCAGCCCCGTTGCTGGGCTTCGCTGTAGGCGCGGGTGATGGTGCCCACGGTGACGCCCAGCGCGTCGGCCAGGGCCCGTTGCGGGGGCAGTCGATCGCCGGCGGCGAGCTGGCCCTGGTCGATGGCCTCGCCGATGGCCGAGGCGATCTGACGATAGCGGGCCGAGCGGGAGTCGAATTCGAGGGAGGGAGCCCAGTTTGTCATGGTGACAATAAACTCTTTGACGGCAATTGTTGCCTGAGTATGCTTTAAAAACCGGGGTCAATTCACTTAGTTTCACACCATAATGCAAAAATTGTAGGGGTACAATCATGGAAGAGACCGCTAGTCAGCTCGCCTTTCTGCTTCCGGCAGCGCTGTTCATGGTGTCAATGACCATCACGCCGGGTCCCAACAACGTGATGCTGACCGCCTCCGGCGCCAACTACGGCTTCCTGCGTACCCTGCCACACCTGTTCGGCATCCTGGGCGGCTGTTTTGTGCTGTTCGCCTCGATCGCGCTCGGGCTCGGGGTGGTGTTCGAGCGCTATCCGGTGGTGCAGGGCGGACTCAAGCTGGTCGGCAGCCTGTACCTCTTGTACCTGGCGTGGAAGATCGCGACGGCCCCGCCGCCGGACCTGCGGGTAGGCGATGCCCGCCCGCTGTCCTTCGTGCAGGCGGCGGCGTTCCAGTTTGCCAACCCCAAGGCGTGGGTCATGGGTATCGCGTTGATGGCGGGGTTCCTGCCGGACGGCGGCAACCCCTGGGTCAACGCCCTGTTGCTGGCGGGCGTGGCGGAACTGGTGGGGCTGCCCTGCATCGCTCTGTGGGCAGGGTTTGGCACCGCCATCGGCCGCCTGTTGAAGAGCGACCGATCCTGGCGGGTGTTCAATGGGGTGATGGGGGCGCTCACCGCGGCCTGCGTGGTGATGATCCTGGCCTGAACCATTCAGCCTGGCGCGATCGGAGCTTAAGGCTTGTCTGAAAAGTGCCTGCGCTCGGTAATACGGCGTTAAAAATCGGCTGGTGCGCCAGCCCGGTCAAAATGCTCATTTACACCCCGTAAACTGCGCTTTCTCACCGATTTTTGCCTTGTCTAACCTTCGCTCGTCGACTTTTCGGACAGCGCCTAAGGCTTGGTCAAGAAGACTCAGCCCTCGCTGGGCTCATCTGGCGATGCCCCCTCGGGCCGCCGGGCGGTCAGGGTGATCTCCACGGCGGCGCCGCCATGCAGCTGTGGCGACACGGTGCAGGTACGCGCCGGATAGCGCGCAGCCTCGAACCACTCGGAGTAGACATCATCCACCGCCTGTTGCAGCGACAGGTCGGTGAGGTGCACTTGAACACGCACGGTGTCGGCCAGGGTGCAATCCGCCTGCTCGAGCAGGTGAGACAGTCGCCTGAGGATCCAGCGAGTTTCTTCGGCGGCGTCACCGAGAATGGCGTCACTGCCCTGGATATCGGCGGCGGTCAGCCCCGACAGATGGACGTAGTGTTCGTCCATGACCAGATGGGAGCCCGGAAACTCGGGGCTGGGTAGGGTGGGGTCGTTGAAGTAGCGTGCCATCTTGCCTCCTGCTGCGGCTTGGTCGTTGTGCCGCTGGAGAAATGTCTGGCGAATGCCGCCGACTTTCCTTGCGGAAAGCAGGCGGCGGAAAATGCGTTTGTCGGTCGACCGCGGAGAGTGTCCGGGAATAGTGCGGGCGTCAGCTGCTGACTTCGCACTGTACCGGCATGCGCCGGCCGATGGTCCAGGTGGCCTCGTTGCCCTTGCCACGGAAGACGTGCTGGCCGTTTTCCGAGGCGTAGTGCATGCCCGAGGCGGCGGGCTGGCGTTCGAGCGGGAAGCTGTCGCCGTGCATCTGTACCTCGGCGCTGTCCTGACTGTCGAAGACGATGGTGAACTGGCTGCCATCCTGGCAGATGTAGTCGGCGGAGGGCGAGGCTGCGGCGTCGGCACTGTCATCATGGCCACTGCCGCCGGCACAGCCGGCCAGGGCGGTGAACAGCGCAGTGAAGGCGGCAACAGGGATCCAGCTGGCGTTCATGAAACATCTCCTTGTCATATGAAGGGAGCCGTGGAAAAGGCTCGCCTGGCGTTAGGCCTTCCCAGGCTACACAAGTTCCGCACCCGCCACGATACCTCGCCGGATCAGCCCTGCTCAGGCGGTTCGCGTCCGGGAGTCGTGTTGCCGCGGGAGTCGCCGTCGTTATCGTCATGGGCCCCGTCGTCAACGCTGACATCCGTCGGTTGTTGCTCCTGGCGTCTGGCGTGGCGCTCTGCCTTGTCGCGATGGGTGTCGTCGGGCACCAGGGCTAGCAGAGTCTCGCCGTCACCGGCATCGAAGCTTTCATCCTTGTGCATGACGCGTACTTCGCCATCCTCGCTGTAGGTCGATATCACCCGGGCGTCGGGGTTGTCGCGTCGATAGTCCTCGAACGAATAGCTCTCGCTGAGGCGCGTCAGACGGACGCACCAGCCCTCGCGGATGTAGTTGGTGGCCTGTTCGAAGTCGAGTTCCTTGGCAAAGAAGCGCCCGCCCAGGGTCTGCTCGAGATGATCGCCACCGGCACCGCCCCCCGGGGCGAAGCGGTACACCTGATGGTGGCCGAATTCGGGAGCATAGTGCATGCACAGCAGGGCGTTGTAGTCGTCGTTGTCGGTCAGCGCCACCATGCTGTCGAAGCGGCTGAACTCCAGCGTCAGTTCGGCCTCCTCGGTGAGTACCTCGCCGTAGTAGGTGGGAATGTCGCGGCCTCTGACCTGGCGCAGATGGTTGTAGTTGCGATCGGCGATCAGCACCGGGCGCCCGGTGGACTGGATGGCCTCGGCCAGGGCGACCGTGAAGGGGTTGGCGCCGATGATCAACAGCCCCTTGGTATCGGTGGACTGAAGATTGAAGCGACGGGCCAGGGGCTGCAGCGAGAAGCCGTGAAGCAGCACCGTGACCGCGACGATGGCAAAGGCCAATGGCGACAGCAGGGCGGCGTCCTCGATGCCGATGTCGACCAGGCGCGCGCCGAACAGACCGGCGATGGCCACCGCGACCACCCCGCGTGGACCGATCCAGCCGACCATCAGCTTTTCGCCGAAGGGCAGGTCGACCTTGATCAACGATATGAAGACCGCCAGCGGGCGGACCAGCAGCAGTACCACCGCGACGAACAGGATCTCGCGGGTCGTCAGGGTGGCCAGGGTGCCCAGGTCCACCTGAGCGGCCAGGAGGATGAATACCCCGGAGACCAGCAGTACGGTGATGTTCTCCTTGAAGCGGCGGATCTCGTCCAGCGACGACAGCGACGAATTGCCGATCACCACGCCCATCACGGTGACCGCCAGCAGGCCGCTTTCATGCAGCAGCGCATTGGGCAGGGCGTAGGTGGCCATGACGAAGAAGATGATCACCGGCACCTTGAGAAACTCGGGGATATGGCCGCCCTTGATCGCGCGGATCAGGCCCCAGGCGGTGGCCAGTCCCACCGCGCTCGCCACCGCGATGCCCAGCGCCATATGGCCGAGGGTCATCGACAGCGAGTGAGAGGAGTTGAGAACGATGGCGAGTTCGAAGGCCAGCACCGCCGCCAGGGCGCCCACCGGGTCATTGAGGATCGCCTCCCAGCGCAGGATTTCCCCCGGACGCCGCTTGAGGCTGGCCTGGCGCAGCAGGGGAATGATGACGGTGGGGCCGGTGACGATCAGGATGCCGCCAAGCACCGAGGCCGATGCCCAGGTCAGTCCACCGATGTAGTGACCCGACAGGGTCGCCAGCAGCCAGACCAGCGGGCCGCCGAAGAACACCAGGCGCTTCACCGCAAGCTCCGCGCCCTTCAGCCGTGTCAGGTTCAGCGTCAGGCCACCCTCGAACAGGATCATCGCCACGGCGACCGCGATCAGCGGTTCGAGCAACTCGCCGAATACCGAGCGTGGGTCGAGCACACCGGTTACCGGGCCGATGAGTACGCCGCTCAGCAGCAGCAGAACGATGGCCGGCACCTTCCAGCGCCAGGCCAGCCACTGGGCGCCGATACCGAGCGCCGCGATCAGGCAGAAGACGAGAACGGGGGTCATGAGGGCTTCCCTGTGGTCCAATCGGTGCAGTCAGTGCAGCCAATACTTTGCCAACCAGGCTGGCTACGCAACGTCGAGCGCGAAACGTCAGGCACGACAAGTCAGGCGCGCAAAGTCGGCAAGCGATGCCATCTAACGCTAGGCGGCGCCCGCTGCATTCACAACCAACCCTGTAAACGCTTGCGACCCGATCGGCACAGTTACCCGGAGACTCAGGGGCCCGCGCCACGCAGACATTGAAGGAGCCTTCGCACTACCGAGGGCGGGGAAGTGTTCGCGTCAGCCCGCGGGCCGGTCGGCGCCGGCCGCACGGACGCCGAGGACGGGTGACGAAGATTGAACGTGAAGCCGGAAACGCTGATGATCTTGTCGCGCTGAAGCGAGACTTCGAACTCCGCTCTTGGCGCGGCCAGGTCGAAGTCATACTGGGTGGTAAGGTTCACCTGCTTGTTCTGTTCATGACGGTAGCCCGAGCGCAGCGGTATCAGACGAATCGCATTGGATACCACGCTTTCCTCGTCCGGTTCCGGCACGATGGTCGGTAGGCCGATGTAGACCTTGTCATTTTCCAGGGTCACCAGAGCATAGGTGATCTTGCGATATTTAAGCTGTTTCAGCGTCTCCAGCAAGGACGACCGGCTCATCCGGTCGTGTCGATCGATCGTGCCTTTGCGCAGGTTGTCGGACAGTCCGGTTCGGGCCTCGAGAATGGCCGCGTTGTGGGCCAGGTCGATCTTGGCCTGGGTCATGATGGTGACAAGGTGGTGCTCGATAGGTGCCTGGTCTCGCAGCAGCTTCACCACATGGTGGCGGCGCGCCTGTTGTAGCCGCGTTGCTCCCAGCCAGGTGAATCGCTGGCATGACCAGGCAATGGACCAGGTAAAGGCGATTGAGCACAGTGACAGGGACGCAATCTGAAGCGATGCCATGGTGGCAGGAGGAGGAGGCGTTGCAGAGTAGAGTCCGCTTGCCATCAGCTGGGCGAGCAGCATGAACAGGTGAGTGTGAGGAAGGAGGGTGATGCCTGTCAGCCTGCCGATCAGCACACCGAGCCACGGCAGCAGATAGCCGAACAGCAAGGCGACCACCGCGACAATAAGAATGCCGAACTGTGCCGCACGAATGTAGAGCGACCAGCCATGGTAGAGGCTGATACGGATGCGCTCGGCAGGGCTTTCGGTGAGGTAGATATAGCCACACACCAGCACGGGAAAGATGAGCAGCCCGATCATGGTGGGCGGCTACGCTGCTACTGGCTGTCGTGGGAAGCCAGGGGGAAGCTCTGGTCGATGCGTTGGCGCTCGAGCTCGGCGGCGTCCTTGCTGGCGTACCTGCGCACTACCACGGTACCCGAGGCAGTGATATCCACGTCATCCCAGCCTGCCGTCTCTGCCGCCTCGGTAGATTGCTGCAGCTGCTGCTGAATCTGCTCGAGAATGCGTTGGCCCTGTGCGCTCATGTCCTGTTCCCCTCATGGACTGACACTGAGAATAGCACGATGCGATGTATGGCGCGGGATGGAAAGGAAGCGGAAGGGAGAGCAAAAGGGAGGGAAGAATCGCTCAGGCCCTGTTTCTCGCTTTCCTCCTTCCCCCTCGGCATTGGTCAGCCCTTGGCAACCACCGCCACACCGGCCTTGGAACGATTGGGACGCCCGATGGCGCGGGTGATCCAGTCGCCCACGGCGGCGATGCGCTCGAGGTCCACCGTGGTTTCGATGCCCAGGCCTTCAAGCAGGTAGACCACGTCCTCGGTGGCGACATTGCCGCTGGCGCCCTTGGCGTAGGGGCAGCCCCCGAGGCCCGCCACCGAGCTGTCGATCACCTGGATGCCGTCCTCGAGTACCGCGGCCAGATTGGCCAGCGCCTGGCCATAGGTGTCGTGGAAGTGGGCGGCCAGACGCTCGACCGGAACGTCACGGGCCACCGCCTCGAGCATGCGCCGGGCCTTGAGCGGGGTACCGGTGCCGATGGTGTCGCCCAGCGACACCTCGTAGCAGCCCATCTCGTCCAGCGCCCGGGCGACCGCCGCTACCTGCTCGGGAGCGATGTCGCCTTCGTAGGGGCAGCCGAGCACGCAGGACACATAGGCGCGCACCTGGATTCCCTGATCGCGGGCGCGTTCCACCACCGGGGCGAAGCGCTCGAGCGACTCGGCGATGGAGCAGTTGATGTTCTTTTGCGAGAACGACTCCGAGGCCGCGCCGAACACCGCCACCTCATCGACGCCGCACTCGATGGCCGCCTCCAGTCCCTTGAGGTTGGGAGTCAGCGCCGAATAGCGCACCCCTGGCTGGCCTTTGCCCTCTCGCATCAGGGCGGTCATCACCTCGCGGTGGTCGGCCATCTGCGGCACCCACTTGGGCGACACGAAGCTGGCCGCCTCGATATGGCGGTGGCCGGCCTTGGCCAGGCGTTCGACCAGTTCGAGCTTGGTCGCCGTGGTGATCGGGTCCGGCTCGTTCTGCAGGCCGTCGCGAGGCCCGACTTCGACGATGCGAACGCTGGCGGGAAGGGCCATCAGCGGGACTCCTTTTGCTCGGTTTCGGGCTGTGTCTCTGACTGCGCCTCTGTTGGTGACGCGCCGGCGTCGAACTCCAGTAGCACGTCGCCCTGGCCGACGGTGTCGCCGGCGGCGAAGTGGAAGCTGGCCACGGCGCCGTCGGCCGGGGCGGTGAGGGTGTGCTCCATCTTCATCGCTTCCATCACCATCAGGGCGTCACCCTTGGCAACGGCAGCACCGGGCGCAACCAGCAGCGCCACCACGGTACCGTGCATGGGCGCGGTCAGGGTCGACTCGACCTCGTGCTGGCCGTGGTCGATGGCGTCGATACGCCGCCAGTAAAGGCGGACCTCGCCCTCGGGGCTCGACAACACGATCTCGTTGCGCTCCTTGCCTTCGCCCACCAGGCGCGCCTGCAGGCGGCGGCGGTGGCCGTCCAGGGTGATCGCCACGGCGTCGCCGGGCAGATCGGTGAGGCTCGCCGATACCTGCTGGACCTCGTCGCGATTGGCCCCGCTGATGCTGAGCTGCCAGGCGTCGTCACTGGCCCCATGACGTCCCTCGACCAGCGCCAGGCTCGCCGGCTCGGCGTCCAGCGCCTCGCGCGGGTCGCACAGGGCGATACGGATCTGGCGTGGGCCGTTCAGGCGAAAGCCGTCGTGGCGGTCCCAGGGCGAGTCGCTCTCGCACTCCCGAGACAGTTGATGCAGCGCCACCAGGGCGGCGCTGGCCAGGCTGTCCTGGTCGAGGCCGCGGGAGGCGAACAGGCTGTCCTCGTGGCGCTCGATAAAGCGGGTATCGAGGTTGGCCGCCTGGAAGTCCGGGTGGGTGGCCAGGCGCTGCAGGAAGCCGCGGTTGGTGACCACACCACGCACGTCCAGCGCCGCCAGGGCGCGGTTCAGGGTCGCCAGCGCCGAGGCGCGGTCGGGGCCGTGGGTGATCAGCTTGGCCAGCATGGGGTCGTAGTGCATCGACACCATGTCACCGCTTTCGACCCCGCTGTCCAGGCGCACCCTGGCCGGGTCCAGCGAGGCGCCCTCGAGGTCCAGCGAAAAGTGGCTGAGCAGGCCGGTGGCGGGCAGGAAGTCCTGGTCGGCGTCCTCGGCGTAAAGCCGCGCCTCGAAGCTGTGGCCATTGATGGTCAGCTCATCCTGGCTCAGCGGCAGGCGCTCGCCCATGGCCACGCGCAGCTGCCACTCGACCAGGTCCTGCCCGGTGATCATCTCGGTGACAGGGTGCTCCACCTGCAGGCGGGTGTTCATCTCCATGAAATAGAAGGAGCCGTCCTGCCCCGGTGAGGCGTCGAGCAGAAACTCCACCGTGCCGGCGCCGACGTAACCGATCTCCTGGGCCGCGCGCACCGCCGCCTCGCCCATGGCCTGGCGCAGTTGCAGGGTCATGCCCGGTGCAGGGGCTTCCTCTAGCACCTTCTGGTGACGACGCTGCACGCTGCAGTCGCGCTCGAACAGGTAGACGCCGCCGCCGTGGCTGTCGCAGAACACCTGGACCTCGACGTGGCGAGGCTGGGTCAGGTACTTCTCGATCAACATGCGGTCGTCGTTGAAGGCCGCGCGGGACTCCCGTCGGCAGCCGTCCAGGGCCGCCTGGAACTCGTCGGCGTTCTCGACCACGCGCATGCCCTTGCCGCCGCCACCGGCGCTGGCCTTGAGCAGCACCGGATAGCCGATGGCGTCGGCCTCGCGCTTGAGCAGGTCGTCGTCCTGATCATCGCCGTGGTAGCCCGGCACCAGCGGCACCCCGGCGTCCATCATGCGGGCCTTGGCGGCGGACTTGTCGCCCATGGCCTTGATGCTGGAGGCGGGCGGGCCGACGAAGACGATACCGGCGTCTTCGCAGGCGCTGACGAAGGCCTCGTTTTCCGACAGGAAACCGTAGCCGGGATGGATGGCGCCGGCGCCGCTGCGGCGGGCCGCCGCGATGACCTTGTCGACATCGAGATAGCTTTCCCGGGCCGGCGCCGGACCGATGCGGATCGCCTCGTCGGCTTCGCGCACGTGGCGCGCGCCTTCATCGGCGTCGGAGTACACCGCCACCGTCTTCAGGCCCATGGCCCGGGCGGTGGCCATGACACGACAGGCGATCTCGCCACGATTGGCCACCAGCAGAGTGTCGAAGCGCGGCTGGCGGTCTGACGGATTCGAGCTCATGAGGCGCTCCCTTTTTTGTTGGTGGATGAAGGGGGGCTGGTGGAAGAGGCGCTGTCGGCCCAGGCCGGACGGCGCTTCTCGAGGAAACTCGCCAGTCCCTCCTGGCCTTCGGCGCTGGTGCGCAGTTCACTGATGACCTGACAAGTGCGCTCGCGGGTGGCGTCACTGTCGGTGTCTCTGGCGACTTCCGCCAGCAGGCCCTTGGTGGCCCGGCTGGCCTGGGGCGAGGTGGCCAGCAGGGTGTGGAGCATCGCGTCGATGGCGGCGTCGAGTTCCTCTGCGGCGACTACCCGGTGGACCAGGTCCAGTCGCTGGGCGGTGTCGGCGTCCATGACTTCGGCGCTGAGCGCGTAGCGGCGCATCTGACGGCTGCCGATGGCGCGCTGCACGTAGGGGCTGATGACCGCCGGCGACAGGCCGATGCGTACCTCGGACAGGCAGAACTTGGCTCTGTCGGAGGCGATCACGATGTCGCAGCAGGCGGCCAGGCCTACCGCGCCACCGAAGGCCGCACCCTGGAC
This sequence comes from Halomonas sp. OfavH-34-E, assembly GCF_024124525.1. Taxonomy (NCBI): domain Bacteria; kingdom Pseudomonadati; phylum Pseudomonadota; class Gammaproteobacteria; order Oceanospirillales; family Halomonadaceae; genus Halomonas; species Halomonas sp. OfavH-34-E. Next base: position 31,741 of record NZ_JAMXRY010000046.1, read on the forward strand.
CCGGCACACCGTCACGCAGGGCAGGCTGTCGAGGCCGTGCATCAGGCGAGACAGCTCACGCGAGTCGGCCAGGTTGTCGTCGACGCTGTAGTCGACCATGCGCTTCATCCAGTTGAGGTCGGCGCCGGCGGAGAAGCTCTTGCCCTCTGAACCCAGCACCAGCACTCGTACCTTGCCGCTGTCGGCGGCCTGGCGTACCTGATCCAGGTGGGCGTTGAGCTCGCCGATCAGGGCGTCGTCGAAGGCGTTGTGCACCTCGGGGCGGGTCAGTGTCAACCAGGCAACCCCCCGGTCGTCGATCCGTAGTTGGGACATGTCTGACATGGGATCCATCCTTGAGGGCATTACATGCGGAAGACGCCGAAGCGCGTCTGTTCGATCTCGGCATTCATCGCGGCGGCCAGCGACAGGCCCAGTACATCGCGGGTCTGGGCCGGGTCGATCACGCCGTCGTCCCACAGTCGGGCGCTGGCGTAGTAGGGATGGCCCTGGTGTTCGTACTGTTCGCGGGTCGGCTTCTTGAAGGCCTCCTCGTCCTCGGCGGACCAGGACTCGCCGGCGCGTTCGATCTGCTCGCGCTTGACCTGGGACAGCACGCCGGCGGCCTGCTCGCCGCCCATCACCGAGATGCGGGCGTTGGGCCACATGAACAAAAGGTTGGGCTCGAAGGCGCGGCCGCACATGCCGTAGTTGCCGGCACCGAAGCTGCCGCCGATCAGCACCGTGAACTTGGGTACCTTGGCGCAGGACACCGCGGTCACCAGCTTGGCGCCGTGCTTGGCGATGCCCTCGTGCTCGTACTTCGAGCCGACCATGAAGCCGGTGATGTTCTGCAGGAACACCAGCGGAATCTTGCGCTGGGCACACAGTTCGATGAAGTGGGCGCCCTTGACCGCGCTCTCCGAGAACAGCACCCCGTTGTTGGCGACGATGCCCACCGGATGACCGTGGATATGGGCGAAGCCGGTGACCAGGGTATCGCCGTAGTAGCGCTTGAACTCGTCGAAGTCGGAGCCGTCGACGATCCGCGCGATGACCTCGCGCACCTCGAAGGGCTTCTTGAGGTCGGTACCGACGATACCGTAGAGCTCCTCGGGGTCGAGGCTGGGCGGGCGCGGAGCGGCCATCGCCAGCTCGCCGCGCTTCTGCCAGTTCAGGCGGGACACGCAGCGCCTGGCGATCTGCAGGGCGTGGGCGTCGTTGTCGGCGTAGTGGTCGGCGACCCCGCTGATCCGGGTATGGACGTCGGCGCCGCCCAGGTCCTCGGCGCTGATGGTCTCGCCGGTCGCGGCCTTGACCAGCGGCGGGCCGCCGAGAAAGATCGTGCCCTGCTCGCGCACGATGATCGATTCATCGGCCATGGCCGGCACATAGGCGCCACCGGCGGTGCACGAGCCCATCACCACGGCGATCTGTGGAATTCCCTCCGCCGACAGGGTGGCCTGGTTGTAGAAGATCCGGCCGAAGTGGTCGCGGTCGGGGAATACCTCGTCCTGGCGCGGCAGAAAGGCACCGCCGGAGTCGACCAGGTAGACGCAGGGCAGGCGATGCTTGCGCGCGACTTCCTGGGCGCGCAGGTGCTTTTTCACCGTCAGCGGAAAATAGGTGCCGCCCTTGACGGTGGCGTCGTTGGCGACGATCACGCACTCGACGCCCGAAACGCGGCCGATGCCGGTGACGATGCCGGCCGCCGGCACTTCGGTGTCATACACCTCATGGGCGGCCAGCGCCGACAATTCGAGGAAGGGCGAGCCCTCGTCGAGCAGGTGGTCGATGCGGTCGCGCACGAACAGCTTGCCGCGGGATTCGTGCCGGCTACGGGCCTTGTCGCCACCGCCACGGCGGATGGCAGCGGTCAGTTCGGCCAGTTTGCCGACCTCGGCGCGCATGGCCGCGTCCCGGGCCTGGAAGTCCTCGGAGCGCGGGTTGATCTTGGTGTCCAGAATCGCCATGACCGGCTCCCCTTACTTGGATTCGTTGAACAGCTCACGCCCGATCAGCATGCGCCGGATCTCGCTGGTGCCGGCACCGATCTCGTAGAGCTTGGCGTCACGCAGCAGGCGCCCGGTCGGGTACTCGTTGATGTAGCCGTTGCCGCCGAGCAGCTGGATGGCGTCCAGCGCCACCTGGGTGGCCTTCTCGGCGCAGTAGAGGATCACCCCGGCGGCGTCCTTGCGCGAGGTCTGGCCGCGGTCGCAGGCGGCGGCGACGGTGTAGAGGTAGGCGCGGCAGGCGTTCAGGGTGGTGTACATGTCGGCAACCTTGCCCTGGACCAGCTGGAACTCGCCGATGGACTGGTTGAACTGCTTGCGCTCGTGGATGTAAGGCACCACCACGTCCATCGCCGCCTGCATGATGCCGATGGGGCCAGCAGCCAGCACGGTGCGCTCGTAGTCCAGCCCACTCATCAGCACGCGCACGCCCTTGCCGACCTCGCCCAGCACGTTCTCGGCGGGGACTTCGCAGTCCTCGAACACCAGTTCGCAGGTGTTGGAGCCGCGCATGCCGAGCTTGTCGAGCTTCTGGGCGGTGGAGAAGCCGGCAAAGCCCTTCTCGATGATAAAGGCCGTCATGCCCTTGGAGCCGGCGTCGGGATCGGTCTTGGCGTAGACCACCAGCACGTCGGCGTCGGGGCCGTTGGTGATCCACATCTTGTTGCCGTTGAGGATGTAGCGGTCGCCGTCCTTGCGGGCGCGCAGCTTCATCGACACCACGTCGGAACCGGCGCCCGGCTCCGACATGGCCAGCGCCCCTACGTGCTCGCCGGAGATCAGCTTGGGCAGGTACTTGGCCTTCTGTTCGGCGGAGGCGTTGATCTTGAGCTGGTTGACGCACAGGTTGGAGTGGGCGCCGTAGGACAGGCCCACCGAGGCGCTGGCCCGGGAGATCTCTTCCATGGCGATGCAGTGGGCCAGATAGCCCATGCCTGTGCCGCCGTCCTCGTCGGACACGGTAATGCCGAGCAGGCCCATGTCGCCGAACTTCTGCCACAGGTCGGCGGGGAATTCATTTTTCTCGTCGATCTCGCCGGCGCGGGGGGCGATCTCGTCGCGGGCGAAGGCGTTGACCTGGTCGCGCAGCATGACCAGGGTTTCGTCGAGGCCGAAATCGAGGGGCGTATAGGGGCTGAACATGATGGGCTCCGGGGCATCCTTGATGGTCGATACGGCGCCAGGAGGGGGCCGGACCATCTTTATTGATGGTGTTGGTGACGAGGTGAAACGGCACCGCAGGCGGTGAGCGTTCACGGGATGACAAGAAGACTAGGCAAGGTTTACGTTAACGTAAAGTGCAGCTTGTGATGCTTGCGACCAAAGTTGGTAGATAGGTACGGGTAGTCGAGCGGCAGGCGCCCGGCAGTGGGTAGCCACCAGAAGCGCCAGACGACGCCTTCGGGTCAGGGCGATGGGGTGAACAGGGTGGCCGTGCGGTTCAGATCGAGATCAGGATAATGGCAGTGGTTCAATGCCAGGCCAGATTCAGGGACGAGATCGGCAACGCCTGAGAAAGCGCGCCTGGCACGAGGCATGGAGCGATACGGCAAGGGTGAGCCGTCTGCCTCCAGGCGCGCCCGTCCCATCAATCTTCGTCCTGCCAGTAGTCCACCGCGTCCTGGCGCATGCCGTAGTGTTCGAAGCTGCGCTCGGCCTTGTCGCCGCCCGGAGCGCTGCCGGCCAGTACACCAAACTTGCCTGAGTCGGGATACTCCATCACGTCCGGTGCGTTCATGCTGCTGATACACAGGTAGGTCAGGGGTTCGTCGGAGTCGTTGATGATCTGGTGGGCGCAGTCGGCGTCGCCGGCGGGGGCCGCGATCAGCTCCCCCTCGACGATGGGGTAGCGTTTCTCTCCCAGACGCACGCTGCCCTTGCCCTTGAGCACGATGAACATCTCGTCATTGTTGTGATGGAAGTGGAAAGGCCAGGCGTGGCAGCCAGGTGCCAGGGTGACTCGGCGACAGCCGAGGTCGCGCATGCCCAGCACCGGCGTCAGGTTGATGATCTTGGCATCGACCTTGTCACCGTGCTGGTGGTCCTGGCGGGGGATCGGGCAGTGGCACAGAGAGAGGATGCGAGCGCGCATTGAGGGTCCTTGTCGGTCATGGGGACGAACGAAGCACGCCGATCGCGTGCCTTCGCCCGTCTCGCGTCAATCCATGTATCAGCCTAGACCGAGATATATGACCCTGCTACGACCCCGGTCAGTTGACGTTGCTGCCTCGGGCGCGGCCGCCGGCTTCAGCGCAAGCCAGCGATTACTCGCCGTCGGCGTTGGGAAAGAACAGCTGCTGCCCCTTGACCTCGAAGTCGCCGATGGCCTGCTGGCCCGCCTCGGACAGCAGCCAGTCGTGCCACTGGTCGGCCAGGTCGTGCTTGAGCTCCGGATGGCGCTCGGGCGACAGCTTGAGGCTGCCGTACTGGTTGAACAGCACCTCGTCACCTTCGAACAGCAGCTCGAGATCCTGACGGTTATCGAAGGCCACCCAGGTGGCACGATCCGACATCACGTAGGCACCCATGCCCGCCGCGGTGTTGAGGGTGGCCCCCATGCCGCTGCCCAGCTCGCGGTACCAGTCGCCGCCGGGTTCGACCCCCGCCGACTCCCACAGCCGCAGCTCCGCCCGGTTGGTGCCGCTGTCGTCGCCACGGGAGGCGAAGGGCGACGCGTTGTCGGCGATCAGGTTGAGCGCCTCGGCTGCGCTGTCGGCGTCACGGATGCCTGCGGGATCCTCGGCCGGGCCGATCAGCACGAAGTCGTTGTACATGACGTCGGCGCGCTCGGTGGCGTAGCCGTCCGCCACGAAGGCCTCTTCACCGGCGGTGTCGTGCACCAGCAGGCTGTCGGCGTCCCCGCGCCTGGCGATCTCGAAGGCCTGTCCGGTGCCCACGGCGACCACATGGACGTCGATGCCGGAGTCCTCGGTAAAGCTCGGGATGATGGCGTCGAACAGCCCCGAGTTCTGGGTCGAGGTGGTCGAGGCCAGGGTGATAAAAGGGGGCTCATCCTCGGCCTGGGCACTGGTGGCGCACACCGCCAGACCGGCGATCAGCAGGGCGCCGGAAAGCAGGGCACTGGCAGGAGTGGAGTCTGGATATCTTGTCATGGGGGCCTTCCTTGCGTGGGTTGATCGGACTTCTGGATGGGGCAGGCCGCTCAATCGAGCAGCTCGCCGTGGACAAAGGCGTGGCCCTCGGCGGTGACCGGGGCGTCGAAGAAGGTCGCCGCAGGGCTCTGTTCGACCAGCCTGCCGTGGTGCAGCAAGATCACCTCGTCGGCCAGTCGGCGCGCCTGATGAAGGTCATGGCTGGTCATCACGATGCGTACGCCCTGGCGGTGAAAGTCGCCAATGGCGGCCTCCACGGCGCGAATGGCGGCGGGATCCAGGGCCGAGGTGGGCTCATCGAGAAACAGCACCTCGGGCGACAGCAGCCAGGCCCGGGCCAGCGCCAGGCGCTGCTGTTCGCCGCCGGACAGTACCCTGGCCGGTCGCCGGGCAAGCGCCTCCAGACCAAATCGTGTCAGCGCCTCCCTGGCCCGTTCGCGGCGCTGACGCCGCGGCACCCGCTGCACCGCCAGGGCATACTCGAGGTTGGCCAGGGCTGAGCGTCTGAGCAGCACCGGGCGCTGGAACACCATGGCCTGGCGTGGCGCCGCGCCTTCCCACACCAGGCGCCCCGACGTCGGTTGCAGCAGACCATGGGCCAGGCGCATCAGCAGGCTCTTGCCGGCGCCGTTGGGCCCCATGATCAGGGTCCGGCGATGGCCCTCCAGGTTCAGCGACAGCGGCCCCAGCAGCGTCTGCCCACGGGATGCGTAACTGACGCGATCGAAGTTCAGACGTGGCGTCGTGGCCGGTACCGAAAGGGTCAGATGGGTCATCCGAGCTGCCTCCGCGTCGCTTCGCCCAGCAGATGCGCCAATGCATTGATGACCCCCACCAGTGTCAGCAACACGATACCCAGGCCCAGCGCCAGGGGCAGGTTGCCCTTGCTGGTCTCCAGCACGATGGCCGTCGTCATGACCCGGGTGACGCCGTCGATGTTGCCGCCGACGATCATCACCGCCCCGACCTCGGCGCTGGCGCGGCCAAAGCCGGCCAGCACCACAGTGATCAGCGACAGCCTGGCGTCCCACAGCAAGGTCGGAATACGGCGCCGCCGAGAAACTCCGATGGAGGCGAGCTGTTCGGCGTACTCGCCGTGGAGCTCCTCGACCTTCTGACGGGTCAGGGCCGCCAGGATCGGCAGCACCAGGATGACCTGGGCCACGACCATGGCGGTGGGGGTAAACAGCAGCCCTAGTGAACCCAGCGGCCCTGCCCGGGACAGCAATAGATAGACGGCGAGCCCCGCCACCACCGGCGGCAGGCCCATCAGGGCATTGAGGGTGACGATAAGAGGGGCACGGCCTGGAAAGCGAAACAGCGCCAGCGCCGCCCCCAATGGAAAGGCCAGCAGGGCAGCGATGGCGACAGCGGTCAGCGAGATCTTCAGCGATAGCCCGACGATGTCGAGCAGGTCGGCGTCCAGACCGATGACGAGTTCAAGGGCAGTAAGGAAGGCAGAGTCGGTCATCGTGTCTCGGTCGATTTGGGGCGTCGGGTGCTTGCCGTTTTCCGGTCTACCGGCATGATGTGATGATCTACTGCGGCGCGCACCCCATGGCCGTAATATATGCAGCCATAGATCACTTCCTGCAAAGTGACCCTCTACACCTTTTGGAGGTAACCCGATGGTCGAACCCGTCCTGCCTCGCTACCTCACCACCGCAGAGGTGGCCGACTATCTGCGGTTGAAGCCACGCAAGGTCTACGATCTGGTCCGCCAGGGGCAGATTCCCTGCACCCGTGCCACCGGCAAACTGCTTTTTCCACGTCATGCCATCGACCTGTGGCTGATGAACCACCTGGAGGGGGACCAGTCTTCCGCGACCGAGCCGCTCGAGGTGATGGCCGGCAGTCAGGATCCGCTGCTGGACTGGGCGATGCGCGAGAGCGGCTGTGGCCTGGCGAGCCTTTGCCTGGGTAGCGGCGACGGTATCCAGCGGCTGATGGCGGGCAAGGCCATGGTGGTGGGTGCTCATCTGCTGGACGGGGCGGGGCGCTACAATGTGCCCTCGGAGCTTGGCCTCGGTGGCATGCGGGACCTGGTGGTGGTGCACTGGGCCAGACGTACCCAGGGGCTGATGCTGGCGCCGGGCAACCCGCTTGGCCTCGAAGGCCTGGGTGACCTGGCAAGGCCGGGGCTACGTGTCGGTCGGCGACCCGAGGGTGCCGGCGCCCACCGCTTGCTGGGTTGGCTGCTGGAGCGGCAGGGTATCGAGATTGAGCGGCTGGATATGCTGGAGCATCCGGCGACAAGCGAGGACGACCTGGCGCTTGCCGTTGCCCAGGGCAGGGCGGATGTAGGGCTTGGAGTGGAGGCCGCAGCAAGGCGCCAGGGGCTTTATTTCCTGCCCCTGCACCAGGAGTCCTTCGACCTGCTGTTGCGGCGACGCAGCTATTTCAGCGATGCCCTGCAGCGGCTGTTCGCCTTCGCCCGGGGTGAGCGTTTACGGGACCAGGCGGAAAGCCTTGGCGGCTACGAGGTGTCGCGGATCGGGACGATTCGCTTCAACGCCTGATGCGAGGTCGGTGATCCTTGGTGTTCCGCCTTTCACGCGCGCAAGGGTGTCGCGGAGGGCCGGTGATCCTCGGTGTTCCGCCTTTCACGCGCGCAAGGGTGTCGCGTGAAAAGGCGGTCTCACTAGTTACTCTTCCCGCATCGCTCGGGCCAGCATGTCCACGATCGGTTTCGCCACATAGCTGGCGAAGCTTCTTTCGCTGGTGCGGATCATCACCTCTGCCGGCATGCCGGCCATCAGCCGCATATTCTCGGTCATGTCCTTCTCGCCGAGTTCGGTGACCTGGATGCGTACCTTGTAGTAGCGCTGGCGCGTCGCCTCGTCCTCGAAACTGTTGGCGCTGACGTGGACGACCTCACCGTCGATGACGTTGGACAGCCGCTGGTTGAAGGCGCTGAAGCGGATTTCCGCCGGTTGGCCAAGGTACAGATGGTCGACGTCGTGGTTGGCCACCTTGGCCTCGACGATAAAGCCGTCGCCCATGGGCACCAGGTCCATCAGCGGGTCGCCGCCGCGCACCACCGCGCCCAGGGTATGCACCTTGAGCCCGACCACGGTGCCCGCTACCGGGGCGGTGATCTGGGTGCGCTTCAAGGTATCGTTCAGCGCCACCAGGCGTTCTTCAGCGTCCGCCACCTCGGCCTGCACCTGGCGCAGCGCCTCGCCGACCTGCTGCTGGAACTCCTGCAGGCGAATCTGCTTGTTCAGGGTGTTCTCGCTGATCTGGGCCCTGAGCCTGGCCACCTCGGAGACGTGACGAGCGTTGTCGCTCTGGTACTCCAGGCTCTCGCGCTCCATCTCGCGCATGCGCTGGCTGCTGATCAAGCCATCACGAAACAGCTTGCGGTGGTTGGCGACATCGCCGTTGAGGGAGTCGATTCGTCGCTGGGTGATGACCTGGGTCTCCTCGAGGCCGGTGATCTGCTCCTCGAGCTGGAGGATCTGCTGGTCGAGCGCCGCCAGGGTGCCCTCCAGCGAGTCGCGGCGTACCTCGAACAGCCGCCGCTGAACCTCCAGCACCGCCTGTACCCGGGCGTTGTCCGAATCGATCAGGGCTTGGGGGAAGACCAGCGTTTCGGCGCCGGACTGTTCGGCCAGCAGGCGTACTTCGCTGGCGCGGGCGATCAGGTACTCGGTCTCGACGATACGACTCTGGGCCATCGCCTGGGTGTCATCCAGGGTGATCAGCGGTGCGCCGGCCTCGACCTGGCTGCCATCCTCGACGTGGATCTGCTCGACGATGCCACCCTCGAGATGCTGCACCGTCTTGGTGAAGCTCTCTACCGACACCGAGCCTGGAGCCACCACCGAGACCGCCAGGCTGGCCATCACCGACCAGCTGCCGAAGCCGCCGAAGGCGACCAGCAGGATGATCAGGCCCATGCGCCGATAGCGAGTGTCCTGCAGCGGCAGGTCGTCCTGGGAAGGGGAGGGGCTGTTCATGATGAGGTCTCCTCACCGCCGCTGCGGCGGTTGACGGGGGAGCGCCCCCGGGCGCTGGGGTGCAGGGTGGTGACGCCGGGCGAGCGCCGTCCAGCGGTGGCCAC